>JBJMLP010000023.1:0-14573 GCA_045805245.1 Actinomycetota bacterium
CGAGTCCGACTTCAAGAACTCCATCACGACGAGCGTCGACACCAGCTCGGACAACATGACGTTCACCTACCACATGCGTTCCGGGATGAAGTGGTCGGACGGCGAGCCATACACCGCCAATGACGTGGCGTGGACGCTCAACTACTACAAGAAGAACGCGGTGTCGAACTATTCGAGCGACCTGACGCTGATGACGACGGCGAAGGCCACGAACGACACGACGTTCGTCATCCACACCTCCAAGCCGACCACCGTCTACAGCGGCGACACGCCCTTCATGTACGAGTACATCCTCCCGGAGCACATCTGGAGCAAGTTCAAGACCTACGACGAGGCGAAGCAGTTCACCGACGTTCCCGCGGTCGGGAGCGGGCCGTTCGTGGTGACGCAGTACAAGCAGGGCCAGTACGTGAAGCTGGAGGCCAACAAGTACTTCTGGGGCAAGTCGATCGGCCTCGCGCCGCACGTCGACACGATCATCTATCAGATCTTCAACGACGAGAACCAGGAGGCCGCAGCCCTCCAGAACGGCGAGATCGACTACGCATACTTCGACTCCGCCAACGTCCTGAACGCCCTGAAGGGCAAGCCGAACGTCGCCGTCAACGGCGGCCAGATCCCGCTGTTCGACGAGCTCGGCTTCAACACGGGCTCCAACATCGAGACCGACACGGCCGGCGGATTCGAGCCGCACGGCGATCCGATCCATGCCGTGACGGATCCGGCGTTCCGAAGGGCGATGCGACATGCCGTCGACAGCAGCGTGATCGCCGAGAAGGTCTTCGGCGGATATGCCACGCCCGCGGATTCACCGGTGCAACCGACCGCCACGACCGGGAACTGGGACCCGCCGCCCGATCAGATCAAGTTCAGCATCCCCGTGGCGCAGCAACAGCTGGCTGCCGCCGGCTACAAGGACACGGACGGGAACGGGATCGTCAACGACCCCAAGACGGGTGAGGACGTCATCCTTCGGTACTACGTGCAGACGGGTGACAAGAACACGACGAACACCGCTCCGTTCGTCCAGGACTGGTTCAAGCAGGCCGGCGTCGGAACCAAGGTGATCGCCGTCAGCAGCGCGAAGCTCGGCAACATCATCAACGACGGAACGTATGACATGTTCCACTGGGGTTGGTACCCGAACCCCGACCCCAGCGTCATCCTCAGCGAGTTCCTCTGCGACCAGCGGCCGCCGGGGGGCGGCAAGTACGGCAACGACGACGCCTATTTCTGCAATCCCGAGTACGACAAGCTCTACGAGGACCAGCTGACGGCGACGGATGCTCAGCAGCGCGCCGACATCGTCCACCACATGCAGCAGATCTTCTGGGACAACATGCCGTACATCATGCTCACCTACGACGACACGCTCGCCGCATGGCGAACCGACCGCTTCACGGACTATCTCAAGCAGCCTGAGGGCAACGGCGACCTGCTTGCGACATGGGGATTCCGTTCGTTCGCAAACCTCCGCCCCGTGTCGGGAACCTCCGGTGAAGCGACCACGCAGGGCACCTCCGGGACGGTGTGGATCGCGATCGCCGTCGGAGTCATCGTGGTGATCGGGATCATCCTGCTCGTGCGTCGGCGCGGAAGCGACGAGGACCGAGCCTGATCGCGGCGAACGCGGAAGAGGCGGACCGCTAGGGTGAGCACGCGCCGGTACTTCCTCTCGAAGGTCGGCCAAGCGCTGCTCACCCTGGCATTCGTCCTCGCTTTCAACTTCTTCCTGTTCCGCGGCATCGGAAATCCGCTGACCCAGCTGTTGCGAGGAGCCCGAGGCGGCATCAAGCCCGCTCAGCTCGCTCAGCTGGAGGCGGAGCTCGGCCTGAACCTGCCGCTGCCGCAACAGTTCCTGCATTACATCGGGCAGACGTTGCAGGGCCACCTGGGGTACTCGTACTTCTACAACATCCCCGTGCGCACGGTGATCGCGCAGCGGATCTGGCCGACGCTCCTGCTCGTCGGAACCTCCACAATCGCCTCGACGCTGATCGGCATCTGGATCGGCATCGCGCAGGGGTGGCGGCGCGGATCGAGATTCGACCAGGGAATGCTCGGGTTCACGCTCTTCACCTACGCGATGCCGGAGTTCTGGTTCGGCCTGCTCATGATCATGGCCTTCTCCGTCGGCGTCGGCATCTTTCCGGCGATCTTTCCGACCGGCGGCTATCAGACGACGGGCGTCGAGCTCACCGGGATGGCGCACTACGTCGACGTCCTCAACCACATGGTCTTACCGTTCATCGTGCTCACGATCGCCTATCTCGGTGAGTACTCGCTGATCATGCGCTCATCCTTGTTGGAGACCCTGGGGGAGGACTTCATCGTCCTCGCGCGGGCCAAGGGCATGCGGGAGAAGCGGATCCTGCGCAAGCACGCGGTTCCGAACGCTCTGCTGCCGACGATGACGGTGACGATCCTCGGCTTCGGGTTCATCGTCTCGGGTGCCATCACGATCGAGCTGATCTTCAACTGGCCCGGCCTCGGGCTCCTGACCGCGACCGCGGTGGATCAGAGGGACTTTCCGGTACTCCAGGGGCTGTTCCTTCTCTTCAGCGCCGCGGTGATCGTCGCGAACCTCGTAGCAGACCTCCTGTACTCCTATCTCGACCCGCGCGTGAGAGCGGCCTGATGAAGGGCCCGACGATCCCACCCGAGTCGACCGCGGGGATCGACCTCGCGATCGAAGACCAGGAGGAGCCCGCAGGAACCCCACCGAACCCGAAAGCGATCGCTCGGTCTCGCCGGAAGCTCGCACGGCGACGGATCTGGAAGCTCTACCGGCAGAACAAGATGGGGATGGCCGGGCTGATCATCCTCGTGTTCTTCGTGATCGTCGCGGTCTTCGCTCCGCTGTTCGCGCATTCCTGCTATCTGAACCCCACGTGTCCGCTCACCGGCGCGCCGCTGAAACCGCCGAGCATCGACTATCCGTTCTGGTTCGGCACGGACAACTTCGGAAGGCCCGTGCTCGCGCTCACCGTGTGGGGCGCGCGGATCTCGCTTCTCGTCGGCCTCGTTTCGACGTTCATCACGATGGTCCTCGGCACGAGCATCGGCCTCGTCGCCGGCTATTACGGCGGCTGGCGCGAGACGATTCTGATGCGCTTCACCGACTGGATCCTCGTGATCCCGTTCCTGCCGCTCGCGATCGTGCTCGCCGCGATCCTGGGAACGTCGCTGTTCACGATCATCTTCGTCATCGCGATCAGCTCCTGGCCGGGAACCGCCCGCGTCATCCGAGCGCAGGTCCTTTCGCTCAAGACGCGCTCCTACGTGGAGCGGGCGAGAGCCCTCGGCGCGAGCGACTGGCACATGGTCAGCCGCCACATCCTGCCGAACGTCGGACCGCTCGTGTACGCCAACACCGTCTTGACGGTCGCGATCGCGATCCTGTCGGAGGCGACGCTGTCCTTCCTCGGCCTCGGGGACCCCCTCCACGTCTCCTGGGGAACGATCCTGGAGAACGCCTTCGGCCAGGGAGCTCCGTTCGCCGGACAGTGGTGGTGGATCGTGCCTCCCGGCCTCGCGATCGTGTTCGTCGTCCTCGCGTTTACGATGATCGGGTACGCGTTGGACGACATCCTCAACCCGAAGTTGCGTGCCCGATGAGCCTCCTGTCGATCGAAGACCTCGAGATCACCTACACGACGCAGGGCGGAGACGTGCCCGCCGTCCGCGGCGTGGACATGAAGATCGAGCGCGGACAGGTGGTCGGGCTCGCGGGAGAGTCCGGCTGCGGCAAGTCCACGATCGCTCAGGCGATCCTCCGGCTGCTGCCACCGACGACCAAGGTCGCCGGACGCATCCTTCTCGACGGCAACGACGTGCTGACGATGAACCCGGGCGGCCTCAGGGCGGTTCGCTGGGGCGAGGCCTCGATCGTGTTCCAGGGCGCCATGCATGCGCTCAATCCGGTACGACGCGTCGGTGAGCAGATCGAAGAGGCGATCGTGATCCACCACCAGGCGGGCGAACAGGAGGCTACCGTCCGCGTGGGCGATCTCCTCGAGCAGGTGGGGCTCCCCGCGCGCAGGGCGCGCGACTACCCGCACGAGCTCTCCGGCGGACAGAAGCAGCGCGTGATGATCGCGATGGCGCTGGCGTGCAGCCCGAACCTCGTGATCGCCGACGAGCCGACCACCGCGCTCGACGTGATGGTTCAGGCGCAGGTCCTCGCCTTGCTGAAGGAGCTCCAGCGCGAGCTCGGACTCGCGATGCTGTTCATCACGCACGACCTCTCGGTGCTCGTCGAGGTATGCGACCGGATCGACGTGATGTACGCGGGGAAGATCATCGAGGAGGGTCCGGCGCGGCAGGTCTTCAAGGACGCCGCGCACCCCTACACCCGCGCACTGGCGGCGGCGTTCCCCGAGATCGGCGACACGCGGTTCCGGATGGCGCCCTCAGGATTGCCCGGCGATCCGCCCGATCCGCAGGCGATCCCGAGCGGCTGTCCGTTCCACCCCCGGTGCCCGCTCGTGTTCGAGGACTGCCCCAAGATCGTTCCCGACCTCTACGAGGCGGGTCCGGATCGGCACGCCGCCTGTCTCCTCGTCGAGGGCGCGCGAGCGGAGCTCGGCCGATGAGCAGCGACCCGCAGACGCAGACCGCGGTCGCGGAGAAGGAATCGGCCCCGCTCCTGGAGATCGACAACGTCCGCGTCTCCTTCGCGGGGAGGCTCGGACTCGGTGCAGGTCTCGTCGGAAAGCACGCCACGGAGGCACGCGCCGTCGACGGCGTCACCCTGACCCTGCACGCGGGCGAGGTCCTCGCGCTCGCGGGAGAGTCCGGCTGCGGCAAGACGACGATCGCTCGAACCGTGCTCGGGCTGGAGAGGCCGAAGAGCGGCGAGATCCGGTTCAAGGGAACGCCCCTCGGCCGGAACCTCCGGAGCTACCGGCGCAAGGTGCAGATGGTGTTCCAGGACCCGACCGGCGCGCTCAACCCCCGGCAGACGATCTACGAGTCCATCGCGGAAGGCCTCCGCATCCACAGCGTTCCCGGCGAGGAGGAGAAGCTCGTCGCACAGGCGCTCTCCCGCGCCGGGATGCGGCCGCCGGAGTCGTTCTTCCTGCGCTACCCCCACGAGCTGTCGGGAGGACAGCGTCAGCGCGTCGTGATCGCGGGAGCCTTGGTGCTCGAGCCGGAGGTGATCGTCGCAGACGAGCCGGTGTCGAACCTCGATGCGTCGGTGCGAGGAGAGATCCTCCAGCTGCTTCTGAAGCTCCGCCAGGACCTCGGGCTCGCGATCCTGATCGTCACGCACGACCTCGGACTCGCGTGGACCGTCGCGGATCGTGTCGCGGTCATGTACCTCGGACGCATCGCCGAGATCGGGCCTGCGGAGGAGGTGCTCACGGAGCCGCTTCACCCGTATACGCGGGCGCTCCTCGACGTCGTTCCGGAGGCGGAGGGCACGGACCGGCCGATCCTCGCCGGGGAGCCGCCCGACCCGACGCGGATCCCGGAGGGATGCCGGTTCCACCCGCGGTGCCCGGTCCTCGCGACCGGCCATGCCGCAGAGGTCGGCGTCGCGGATGCGTGCACCGGCAAGGACCTCGGTCTCGACGAGCTGCGGCCGGCGCACTTCGCCGCCTGCCACGTCGCCTCGAAGGAGCTCCACCAGCGGGAGGCTCCTCCGCCGCCGGGCCTCTGACGCTCTGATCGCGTCGAGCGCGGTCGGGGTGGTTCCTCCTTCAGCTCTGCTGCTGCGCCGGCTCGTGCTCCAAGCCGACGGCGGCCTGCTCGACGACCGGCTCCGCGCTCTGCCTGGCGTCGTTCTCCTTCAGGACGCCGAGGATCGCCTCCATCTCGGCGTCTCCCATCGTCGTGTCGCGGGAGGAACCCTTCGCCGCGATCAGCATCGTGCGGAGATTGCTCTCCGCCATCTCGAGCCGCCCTTCGAGCTCTCGGACGCGCTCGGTGAGCACGGACGTCCGGCGCTCCGCTTCGTCCTTCGCCTCGCGTGCGTCCCGGGATTCCTCGCGCGCGGTTCGCAGATGCGCCCGGAGGGTCCCCGCCTCACGGCCCAGCTCGATGAGCCGTTCGACGACCTCGCGGCCGACCTCCGAGTAGGTCGGACGTCCCGAGGCGGCCGGCGGAGCGGCGCTCGATCCCGACCGTGCCTTGCGGCGCTTCCTCGGCTGACGCGCGATCGACTCCCGCTCCCCTGGGTCGATCGGCCTGGCGTCGATCAACCGATAGCCGCCGTCGGCGACCTCCAGCCTCCTGCGAGCGAGGAGGGCTCGAATGGCCCTGGCCGCCGCCAGCGGCTCGGGAAGGTCGACCTCCCGTCCGATCTCAGCCGGGGTCACAGTCACGACCTCACCGACCTGGACCCGGGCAGAGATCGCCGCGAGGAAGGCGTTCACGCGCTTGAGGGACTCCTCGTTCACAGGCCATATCGTGACGATTTCCCGGGCGAGGCGCCAGTCGGGCTCCCGGCAGACCGGCGCAGCCTCGGAGCGCAATAGCGGACAATGCGGCGTCGATCCGCGAAGGGAAGCGACGTGCCGGACGAGGAACGCGAAGCATTCGGACCGCAGCCGCTCGCGGGTTTGCGAGTCGTGGATCTGTCGCGCGTGCTGGCGGGGCCGCTCTGCACGATGATCCTCGGCGACCTCGGCGCGGACGTGATCAAAGTGGAGCGGCCGGGCACCGGCGACGACACCCGGGCGTGGGGGCCGCCGTTCGTCGAGGGCGACGCCGCGTATTTCCTGTCGCTCAACCGCAACAAGCGCTCGGTGGTCGTTGACCTCTCCGCAGAAAAGGGCGCCGCGAGGATTCGGACGCTCATCGCAGGCTCGGACGTCCTGATCGAGAACTTCCGCTCGGGAGTGATGGAGTCCTTCGGGCTCGGCCTCGAAGCGCTCCGGGAGGAACATCCTCGCCTCGTCACGTGCACGCTCACCGCATTCGGCGAGGACCCGGAGGAAACGCGTCCCGGCTACGACATCATCATGCAGGCGCTGTCGGGGCTGATGAGCGTCACGGGAGAGCCGGACGGGGAACCCGTGAAGGTCGGCGTCGCCCTCCTCGACGTGATCGCCGGCCTCTACGCCGCGATCGGCATCCTCTCCGCCCTGTCGGAAAGGAACCGCACCGGGGCAGGGAGACACGTCTCGGTCTCGCTGTTCGACGCTGCGGCCGGGGCGATGGTCAATCAGGCCGCGAACTACCTGCTCGGCGGCGTGGTTCCTTCCCCGATGGGCACGGCCCACCCCAATATCGTTCCGTACCAGGCGTTCCGAGCCGCGGACCGTCCCTTCATCCTCGCCGCCGGCAACGACCGGCTTTTCGCGCGAACGTGCGAGGTTCTCGGTCGGCCGGAGCTCGCGGAGGACCCCCGCTTCGCCACGAACGAGGCGCGTGTCCGGCAGCGGGAGACGCTCGTGTCGCTCCTCCAGCAACGCTTCGAGACGGAGACGGCCGACCACTGGCTCTCCGCGCTGGGAGGCGCGGGTGTTCCGTGTGCGCCGATCCGGCGCTTCGACGAGGTCTTCGCGTCTCCTGAGGGCCGAGCGACCCTCCAGGACATCGCGGGGCTCGATCTCGTCGCAAATCCGATCCGCATCGACGGCGAGCGGCTCCCGGTTCGTCTGCGCCCTCCGCCGCTCGGCGAGGACACGGAGGAGATCCTCGGCACCGAGGAGGAGCGCTAACTTCCGCTCCGGCGCAAGTGGATGGAGTTCCGCGCGATCGCGGTATCCGTCGGGTCGGGGGGAACGACGCGAGCGACGCTGTGCGCATAGGCCGTGTTCCCGGAGATCGCGAGCGAGAGCGTCCCTCCCTTCTGGAACGCCTCGTCGAGCCCTCCGTAGTCGATCCCGTTGCCGTGGGGGTCCGCGACGACATGGAGGTTGAGGACCTTTCCATCGCTGGAGCCCCGGACCCTCACGTCGAACCGGTGGAGCTGTGGCTGCCCCGTCACGAACGGACAGCTCGGGCCGGACGTCAGCGTGGCTGTGCCTGCCCCGGAGACCTGACCCAGATCTCCGACGTCCACGTGGAGCCTCGTCCGCCAGTCGGTCGCGCACGTTCCTCCGCTGCGGTATCCGCGCGTCGTCCGGCTGACCATCGAGCCGCTCCATCGCTCCTGCGGCTCGGTTGGCGTCCTGCCCGCGCTCGGCGGCCCGCTCACCGTCCGGGCTCCGACGCTCGGGGCGTCCCGCTCAGCGGAGTGCGCGGCGATGAACGCGCCGACGCCCGCAGCGGCGACCATCGCGAGGACGGTGCCGCCGACGATCGTCAGTCGGCGCACGCGCGAGTCCCGAGCGTCGATACCGTCACGACGAACGTCGGTGAACGTAGTCGCGGACGACGAAGTCCCCGAGCGCCTCGTCCTCCATGAGGAAGATCCTCCCGGAGGTGAGGCGCGCGAGCCGCTCCATGAACCGGATCAAGCCGGGTGAGTCCTCCAGCATGAACACGTTCAGCGTGACGCCGGACCGCGCGAGGCGAACGGCCTCCGCGAGGGTCAGACGAATCGTCTCCGGCACCGGCGGCCAGGAGAACTCCGCGTACTCACCGACGAGATGCGCCGTCGGCTCTCCGTCGGTAACCATGATGATCTGTCGTGTCGCGCGGGGATGCTGCGAGAGCAGTCGTCCCGCCAGATTGAAGGCGTGCTGCATGTTCGTTCCGTAGACGCGCTCCCATCCGGCGGCGGTGAGGTCCTGCGGCTGCATCTGCCGCGCGTAGTCGGAGAAGCCGATCAGGTAGAGCGTGTCGTTCGGATATCGCCCCTCGATCAGCGCGTGCAGGGCGAGCGCCATCCGCTTGGCGTGCACGAAGTGCCCGCGGAGCGGCATCGAGAACGACAGGTCCAGCAGAAGAGCGGTCGCGGTCTCCGTCCGTCGCTCGGCCTCGATCAGCTCGAAGTCGTCGGGCTCGAGACGCACCTCAGCGCCGCCTCCGCCGCGGACGACCGCATTGAACACCGTGCGCTGCACCGCGATCTGGCCGGAGTCTCCGAAGTTCCACGGCCGGGTCGCTCCGGTCGGCTCGGCCTGCCCACCGACCTCCCGCGTCTCGTGGACGGACTCTCGGTCGCGCTTGAGCCGCTCGAAGACGCGCACGAGCGCGCGCTCGCCGAGCTTCCGCGCTCCCCGCGGGGTGACCTCGAGGCGGCCGCCCTTGCGCGCGACGAGTCCCGCCTCCTCGAGCGCCCGCTCGATCGACTTCAGCCGCCGCAGATCCTGCACGGCGGGCTCGCCGAGCGTGCGGCGGAGCGACTCCTCGTCGATGTCGTCGAGCGACGCTCCCGCGTACTCGCCGCGCAGGGAGCGGTCGAGGTCCTCGTAATCGTGCATCCGCTCGAGGGCGTCCACCGTGGAGGACAACGGCTGCGCGTCCTCCCCACCGCCGAGCTGTGGCTCCCCCCAGCCCATCTGCGGAAAGAGCTGGGAGAGGTTCGACGCGAGCCGGTCGGCTTGGAACGCGAGGTCCATGTCACCGAGGAGCTGCTGCGCGAGCTCCGAGAGCTCTCGACGCTGATCCGGAGAGAGCGACGCCATCAGATTGCTCATCGCGGCCATGCGCCGCGCCATCCCGTCGAGAAGCTCCTCCAGGGACCGAGGGTTGTCCGGGAACATGTCGCCGTAGCGCTCCATGAAGCCGGCGAAGTCCGTCTCTTCGCCGCGATCGCGCGCTTCGATCATGTCGTTCAGCTCCGAGAGCATGTCCTTGAACCGCTGCATGTCCTCGGGGGAGGCGCTGCGCAGACCCTCGGCGACGTTGCGGAAGTACGCGCCAAGCATCTGCTCGCGCAGATCGTTCATCAGTTGATCGAAGTCCTGCTGGGCCTGCGGATCGATGAACCGATAATCCGAGAGCTCTTGGAGCTTGCCCGGCAGGTCGGGGGCGAGCGAATCGAGGAAGCTCTCCCGCATGCGCGCGTCGTCGCCCGCCTCGAACTGAAGCGTCGAGCGTTCCCGGTCGAGGACGTCGTCGAGGCGGCGCGCGGTGTCTTCCAGCGGGCCGGAGAGGTTCAGCGCCGACTGCTCTCGCATCCGCGCCTGACGGAGACGCTCCCGCAGCGCGTCGGTGCCGGAGAACCGGCCCTCGATGCCGCGGCGGAGGAGGTTCGACAGCGCTCCTTGCGCGCCGGCGCCGGACAGCAGCTCCTCCGACATCTCGTCGAGGACATCGGAGGCCGCGACCTCGGGGCCGAACGGATCCTGGGAGCCGTCCCAGCGGGAGTAGCGGAAGCGCACCCATCCAGGGTACGCCCGGCCCGGACTAGTGAAGCGCCCGTCGAGGGCGAGCGAAGCCGCCCGACGCCGCCGCCGAGGTCACGGCCGCCCGCCTGAGCGCAGCTTCGCCGCGACGCGTTCGGCGCGCTTCGCGTCCACGATCCTCGTCCGGTCCGCGATGTCCTCGACGATGCGCTCCACGTTCACCGCTCGGACGCCGCGCACCGTCGTACCCGGAGCGGGAAACGCGCGAGTGAAGCACACGATCGGCTCGACGCGGACGTCGAAGCTCGACGCGAGGAGTCGGTTGCGCATCGTGCGCGCGGCGGCTCGAAGCCTCCGCAGGCCGCCCACGGGGCGGCCGCCGACGACGAACCGCATCGGCGTCGCCTTCACGTAGCCGTCGAGCGCACACGTCGCGATCGCGAAGGCTCCGGTCGTTCCGACGACCGAGAGGTCGCTCCCGCGGATCGGCTCCCGCACGACCCAGAAGCTCCAGGGGTCGAGTCGCGAGAGCTCACGCCGGACGCGCTTCACCTCGTTCTCGGTCGTCTCCACCGGCGGCCTCTCCGCGTCGGAACTGACGCCCACCTGTCGGTGGAAGCGTCCGAGACCTTGAGCGCACGAACACACTCAGGCACGAGCCCAGGTCGCTCAGCCGATGCCGAGGCCCGTCATCAGTGCCCGGAGCGTGAGCCCGAAGCAGAAGAACCCCGCCCACGCGAACGGGATCCACGGCTCCCGTTCCATCCCGCGCGCGACGACGTGCGCGACGACCAGCACGATGATCGGGAACAGGCCGTACGCGTAATGCAGGAGCGTGTCCGCGCGGTAGCCCGAGACGAACAAGATGACCCCGAGGATCGTCTGCACTCCGACGATCACCTGAACGAGCGTCAGCCAGTGCCAGAACCATTCGCCCGGTCCGCGCTTGAGGAGCTTCGCGCCGATCCCCCACACGAAGAGAACGAAGAAGGTAGCGACCACGGCGAAACCGACGTACTTGTGCAGATCGGGCATGCGGGGAAGCCTAGTGGCCCTCGGCGCCCTCGTAGCGATAGGTTCCCGGACGTCCGGGCATGTCTTTGTTGAGTCTCCGGGAGAGGTGCAGACCCTCCAGCGCGAACTCCACCGCCGACGCCGCTGAGCCCGGAGACTCCTCCTCCACGCCGAGGCGTTCGAGGAGCTTCGCGAGGCCCGGCACCGGCCCGAACTGATCGAGGAGCGCCGACGCCGGCGTCAGGTCGGAGGTCTCCGCGACGAAACCGGAGGAGAACTTCGACAGGAGCGCCGACGCGTCGAAACCGGAGAGCCGCCGGCGGAACACCTCCAGCTCGGCGGTGCGGAGTGCGCGCGAGAGGATCTCCTCCTCGCGGCCCTCCTCGATCGTGTCGAACTCGATCCGCCCGAGCGAGGAGTCCAGCACGGCGGGAAGGTCGCACACCCGCGGGACCGCCTCGGGCTCTCCGGAGCGCGCCGCGCGACGGACGGCCCCGGCGATCAACGTCTCCAGATTGCCGATCGAGTAACGGACCGAGACGCCGGAGCGATGGTTGATGTGCGGCGAGCGACGGACCTCCGCGGTGAGCGCTGCCAGGATCTCGAGCATGTAGACCGGAACGCGCACCGGCACGCCGCCCGCGGGCGGACTCGCCTCCTGCTCCATGATCCGGATCTCTTCCTGCGCGGTCTCCGGATAGTGCGTGCGCACCTGCGTTCCGAACCGGTCCTTGAGCGGCGAGACGATGCGGCCAGGATGCGTGTAGTCGTCCGGGTTCGCCGTAGCGACGACGAGGAGATAAAGCGGCAGCCGGATCCGATAGCCGCGGATATGGATGTCGCGCTCCTCCAGGATGTTGAACAGCGAGACCTGGATGCGCTCCGGGAGGTCGGGCAGCTCGTTGATCGCGACGATGCCCCGGTTCGTCCTCGGGATCATCCCGTAGTGGATCGTCAGCTCGTCCGCGAGGTAGCGGCCCTCCGCGACGCGGATCGGGTCGACGTCCCCGATGAGGTCGGCGACGGAGGTGTCCGGCGTCGCGAGCTTCTCCGCGTAGCGCCGGTCGCGCCCCACCCATTCGATCTCGACGTCGTCGCCGCGCTCGCCGACGAGCTCGATGCAGCGACGGCAGATCGGCCTGAACGGGTGGTCGGACACCTCGCATCCGGCGATCGCCGGGATCTCCTCGTCGAGGAGCTCGACGAGGTGCCGGATCAGGCGGGTCTTCGCCTGTCCGCGCTCGCCGAGGAGGATCAGGTCGTGGCCGGCGAGCGCGCCTCGCTCGAGTGCCGGGAGTACCGAGTCGCTGAATCCGACGACCGAGGGAAACAGCTCGTCGCCGGCCTCGAGATGGGAGAGGAGGTTGTCGCGGAGCTCCTCCTTGACCGTGCGGTCGCGGTAGCCGGAAGCGCGCAGCTCTCCGATGGTGGCGGCAGGCATCCCATCCAGGGTATCGCCGCTGCCGGATAACGTGACCTCAAGGTCGCGCGGCGGTCCACAGTGTCGTAACGCCACCGGCCATCCGTCTCGCGCGGCAGGCGACGAAGCCGACGAACGCGAGCATCCGGCAGACCTCCTCCGCCGCCGGCAGCGTCGAGACCGACCGGGCGAGGTATCGGTACGCGTCGGCGCGGCCGACGAGACGGCCGAGGAGCGGCGCCGCGGCTCCGAAATAGCCGTTGAAGAGGACCCGCACCGCTGCGCGCGGCGGCTGCGTGATGTCGACGAGCGCGATCCGTCCTCTGGGCCGCACGACGCGAGCAAGCTCGGCGAAGGACGGCTGGAGATCTGCGAGGTTGCGCAGGACGAAAGCGCTCATCGCGCCGTCGAAGCTCGCGTCGAGGAACGGCAACCGGGAGGCGCTCCCCTGCACCGCGTGCAGCGCGGAGCAGCGCTCGCGAGCGACCGCGAGCATCGGCAGGCTGAGGTCGACGCCGACGACGCGAACGCCGCCGCTCAGCTGAGCGGAGAGCTTGCCCGTTCCGGCCCCGAGATCGAGCACGACGTCTCCCGCCCGCGCGGCGAGCGCGCGAGCGGTGACGCTCCGCCATCGACGATCGAGACCGAGAGAGAGGCCATCGTTGACGATGTCGTAGCGGCCGACGATCGAGTCGAACATCGCGCGAACACGTCGCTCGCGCTCGGTTCCGGTCGGGCGATCAGAGATATCGGGCAACGACCAGGGCGACCGCGAACGAGACGGTCGCGAGGGCGAGGAGTCGCAACGCGCCTTCCGGCGCGCTCCGCAACGTGGCAGCGTCGACGGCTCGAAGCGATCCGTCGTCCAGCTCCAACTCTCCGGAGACGCCGACGACGTGGCGCCGGAGCTCCCGCACGGGGGTGGAGAGCACCCGCTGCGCCGCGGAGAGGGCGGAGCAACCGACCGCGAGGATCACCGCATCGATGCGGATCGTCGCCGCCTGGACGAAGTAGCCGGTCAGCGCCGGGAAGGCTCCCCAGGCCAGCGCGAACCACAGATCCGAATGGAACGCGCCTCCGAACAGCTCGAGGTTATAGGCGATGAGGAGGAACGACCCGAGGGCGATGAACGCGAGCATCCAGGGAGAGATCTCCACGGCGGCGTCGATGCCGAGTGCGACCGCTCCGGCGAGGCCCACGCCCGCGATCGTCCACAGCACCGAGCTCGGGATACGGGTCCGGAGCGGCCGCCCGTTCAGCTCGTCGAGCGCGTGCGCGGAGAGCCCGAGCCCGAAGAAGAACGCGAGGAGGCTCTTCGCGAGCCACACGCCGTCCAGCACCGGAGCGATCGCCGCTCCCATGGCGACGTAGGAGAGGTGCCAGGCCGTATACGGAGGGTGGAGCAGCGTCCAATAGTCCCTCCACCCGCCGGGAGCGAGCGCGTAGAACGCCGGGCGTTCGGAGTCACTCACGCGTCCCCCACGTGACGACGCCGACACCGAAGCTCATCGATCGCGAGCGGACGTTCGGGATCCCGGCACTCCGCCACATCGCGAGCTGTTCGTCGAGCGGATGGCGCTCGTAGAACGCGGAGATGTTCGGGCCGAGGAACCGGCCGGTCGCCGCCCACTCCCTCGACTGCGCGCGTCCGATGAGGGGAAGAGCGCCGTGGGTGTACGCGCTCCAGGCCGCTCGGGACCAGGCGCGGTTCGGCACGCCGAACTCCAGGGCCGCCAGGACGCCGCCCGGCTTGAGGACGCGTGCGAGCTCCGCGACCGTCGAAGCGGGGTCGTCCACGTAGCGCAGGAGGTAGGTGAACGTCACGGCGTCGAACGCGCCGTCGCCGAAAGGGAGCCGCTCCGCGTGACCGAGAGCGAGAGCGATCCGTGCTTCCAGCCGCTCCCGTCGGATCGCGGCGAGCGCACCGGAGAGCATCTCCGGGCTCTGATCGA
>JBJMLP010000024.1:0-5623 GCA_045805245.1 Actinomycetota bacterium
CGTCAAGCAGCGGCGGGCCTTCGAGGACATCATCGTCCAGGTCGAGAACGCCATCCTCTCCTTCGAGTCGCTGATCGGACGCAAGCTCGGAATGACGCGGCACTACATCCGCTGGGACTTCTCACCGATCCCGAGCGACGCCATGGTCTGGAGCGCGACGGGCCGGCGCGTTCCGTTCATGGATTGGCGACCGCAGCGCATGGACGACAGCTACGTGCGATGGGCCGACATCGCTGCCGGCATGCAGGACACCTACATCGCGAGCGTCGCGGAGGCGTTCAAGACCCGGCTCGGTGGCAAGAAGGTGTTCCTCACGTTCAACCACGAGCCCGAGAACGACGCCGCGAACAACGGTCCGGCGGTGACCGCCGCGGACGAACTCGAGCGCGCGAGGGAGTACAAGGCGGCCTACACGCGGGCGAAGAAGATCTTCAAGGCGCACAACGTCGCGGGCGTCAGGTGGGTGTGCACGCTCGTCCAGGGCACCTACAAGGGGGCGAACGGAGGAGCCGACGCGTGGTTCCCGAACGCGGCCGCCTACGTCGGCGCCGACGGATACAACCGCGCAGCGTGCAGCGGCGGCTGGAAATCGTTCGCTTCGCTGTTCACGGAGGCGCACGACTATGCCGTCCTCAAGGGCAAGGACATGGTCGTGGAGGAGTTCGGATGCGCTCCGCCGAACGCCTGCGGCGGGACCGCCCCGCAGACCAAGGCCCAGTG
The DNA here is from genome assembly GCA_045805245.1 of Actinomycetota bacterium. Classification (GTDB taxonomy): domain Bacteria; phylum Actinomycetota; class UBA4738; order UBA4738; family JBJMLN01; genus JBJMLN01. Next base: position 721 of record JBJMLP010000024.1, read on the forward strand.
GTTCACCGACGCGGGGAACCAGATCGAGGCCTGGCCGGAGATCAAAGCCGTGATCTACACGCACGTCGACGCGCTGTTCCGCGGGAACGACGTGGACTTCCGCGTGAACGAGCCGGGCAACGGCGAGCTCGATGCCTACAAGGCCGTCGGCGCGCGCGCGCACTTCAACTGAAGCGCGTACGTCGCCCCGGCCGTTTCCGCAGCCTCGAAGCCTTCGGCTCGGGTCGACTAAGCTCCTGCGACGCCGGGCGGAGAAGGAGACGAGCCATCACGAATGGTCGCGATCGTCCGATCGGTCCCGTCGACGCCACGGAGGTTCCCCGCTTCGCCGGACTCGCGACGTTCGCGCGCCTGCCGCTCCTCGAGCAGGTGGAGCGGTGCGACGTGGCGGTGGCCGGGGTTCCGTTCAACGCCGGCACCACGTTCCGGCCCGGGGCCCGCTTCGGACCCGGCGGTGCGCCAGATCTCCCGGCTGCTGAGGACCTACGACCCGGCGCTCGACGTCGAGCCGTTCGGAGTGCAGCAGGTCGCCGACGCGGGCGACCTCGTCGGAACGCCGTTCGACGTTCCCGCCGCGATCGAACAGATCGAGCGGGGAGCGAACGACCTCTTCGAGCGCGCGTCACATCTCGTCACGATCGGCGGCGATCACACGATCTCGCTTCCGCTGCTGCGGGCGGTGCGGCGCAGGTTCGGCGCCGTCGCGCTCGTTCATTTCGACGCGCACCTCGACACTTGGGACACGTACTTCGGCGCGCCGTACACGCACGGAACGCCGTTCCGCCGCGCGTTCGAGGAGGGTCTCCTCGTGGAGGACGCCTCGATCCATGTTGGCATCCGGAGCTCCACCTACGCGAAGTCCGACTTTGCCGAGGACGAGGGCTTCGGCTTCCGCGTCCTCCGCGCCGCGGAGCTCGACACGATCGGCGTTGACGGCGCCCTCGAACGCATCCACGCGCGCGTCGGCTCCGCGCCCGTCTACGTCTCCATCGACGTCGACGTCCTCGATCCCGCGCACGCTCCCGGCACCGGAACTCCGGAGGCCGGAGGGCTCTCCAGCCGCGAACTCCTCTCGATCCTCGTGGGGATGCGCGATCTCGGCGTCGCCTCCGCCGACGTGGTGGAGGTCTCCCCCGCGTACGACCACGCGGAGATCACCTCCATCGCCGCTGCGCACCTCGCGTACACGCTGATCGGCCTGATGCCGACCGCACGGAACGCGTGATCTTGTCCTAGGACCCGGAGAGCCCGCGGCTCTGCTGGAGATCCGCGATCCGGGAGGAGACCGCGGCTCTGGCCCTCGATCGCCTCGCGAGCTCGATCCACCGGTCGTCGATCAACGCGGAACGCCACGGGTCGGAGGAGCCGGTCTGTGACCGGCTCCTCCCAGAGCGTTGCACGGCCCCTCGTTTAGGCAACGCGCTTGACCCGCAGCAGGCCCGGACGGGTGTACGGACTGGCGAGGCCCGTCTGCGGCTGGCGAACCCGAGCGCGGAACCTCGTGCGTCCGGTCCTGCGCGTGCGGAACGTGACGTTCCGCGTCCGGATGCCCCGGCGATACATCCGCCACTGCTTCCCCTTGGTGCGCTTCTGCACGTCGTAGACGAATCCGGCCGGCGCGCGCGTCGGCGCGATCCTGATGGACGCTCGGCCGCCCGGATGCGTCGTCCTCGGATGCGCGGCCACGGGACCGATCTTCACCCCGTTCCATCGAACGGCCTCCGCCGTGGCGGGCGCGATCAGCATCCCTCCGACGAGCAACGCAACGAACATGCGCTTCATGCCCCTCACCTCCATGAGGCGATCCCCTCGTCCGCCTCTCCCTGCGTTGTGGGTCATCCGCAACCGCGCGAAACGCGATCGGACGCAACGTCACCTGCGCGGAGCTCGAACGAGACCTTCGGCGGAGTTCGCCCTTGCTCTCGAGGGACCTCTTCATGAGACGAACGACGCGGGCCGCGCCCGGGAACCGCAGCATTGCCGCCGCGCACGAGCGCGGGTACGTTGGTCGGCGACGTTCCACGACGAGGAGGTGAGGCGGCCATGTTCGTGCAGGTCGTGCGGGCAAAGGCCAAAGACCAGGCAGGTCTTCGCAAGATGTGGGAGAAGGCGGACCAGGAGCTCACGCCTGGTGCGATCGGCTACCTCGGCTCCACGGGAGGCCTCGCGGACGACGGCACCATGGTCGTCATCGCCAGGTTCGAGTCGCAGGACGCTGCCCGGCAGAACTCCAGCCGCCCCGAGCAGACGGCATGGTTCCAGGAGCTGCTCGGATACGTGGAGGGCGACGTCACGTTCAAGGACTGCACCGACGTGGAGATCCAGGGGCGCGGCGGATCCGACGACGCAGGCTTCGTCCAGGTGATCCAGGCTCGCGCAACAGACCGGAAGCGCCTCGAGGAGCTCAACGAGTCCTTCAACGCCGAGATGCCTTCAGCGCGGCCGGACCTCATCGGAGGGCTGACGGCGTGGCATCCGGAGGGCACCGGATGGTTCACCAGCGTCAACTACTTCACGAGCGAATCGGAGGCTCGCGAGAACGAGTCGAAGGAGATGCCTCCGAGCATCAAGGCGGAGTTCGAGGAGTGGATGTCGCTGATGCAGGACGTGGAGTACATCGACCTCCACGATCCCTGGATGTCGAGCCCTTGAGTACGGCGGAGATCTATCGCCGTGCCGTCGAGGAGTTCGGCCGCAGGGTCGAGGCGGTCGGAGACGACCAGTGGTCGAACGCGACTCCCTGCACGGAGTGGGCCGTTCGCGACCTCGTCAACCACGTCATCAGTGAGGACAAGTGGGTCGCCCCGCTCCTCGCCGGGCAGACCATCGAGGAGGTCGGCGACCGGTTCGACGGCGATCTCCTCGGAGACGATCCGCAGGCCTCCTGGAAAGAGACGCATTCGGACGCGATGGACGCGACTTCCGATGACCGCGTCGTCGATCGAACCGTGTCGCTCTCCCGCGGCCCGACCTCCGCGGACATCTATCTGAAGGAAGTGGCCGCGGACAACATCATCCACGGCTGGGACCTCGCGATGGGGACGGGCGGTGACACGTGGATCGAGCCGGACCTGGCCGAGTTCGCCTACGAGTTCTACAAGCCGCAGGCAGAGCTCTGGCGGCAGTTCGGGGCGTTCGGCGCGGAGGTGCGGGTCTCGACGGACGCCGACCGCCAGACGAAGCTCCTCGGCATGGTCGGCCGCAGCCCGGATTGGACCGCCTGACCTCGGACCTCCGGGAGGCCGAGCGGAACCATGGGCCCCGCTTCGTAGTCTTGCCTGCGTGAAGCGAGCCCTCGCCGCCCTCGCCGCTCTCCTCGCCGCCGGGATCACGCTTGCGCTCCCGGCGGCGTGGACCGAGCGCGCGACCCCACATCCCGTCTTCACCGTCGAAACCGCCGCGGATGTTCCCCGGACGCATCACGCAGCCGCCGGACGTCATGCGCAGGCGGCGGCTCCTCGCTGGGAAAGGCGCCTGTCCAGTCTCGTGTCGGGCGTGCCGATGTCGGTCGCGGTCGAGGAGAACGGAGAGCCATTGTTCCGCTCCCGGCCCGCGAAGCAGCGCGTGCCGGCGTCGAACGAGAAGCTGCTGCTCTCGATGGCGATCCTCGATGCGCTCGGCCCGGACGACCGGATCGAGACGACGGTGAGCGCCGCGCGGTTCTCCTCCGGTGTCGTCCGCGGCGATCTCTGGCTGGAAGGAGTGGGCGACCCCACGATCACCTCGACGGACCTCGCCCGGCTCGCGGAGCGCCTCAAGGCAGCCGGCGTGCGCCGCATCACGGGCTCCGTGCTCGGGAGCGTCGAGCCTTTCGCACACGACTGGAACGCGCCCGGCTGGAAGCCCCGCTTCCGACGGGACGAGGTCGGCCTCCCGACCGCCCTGACGTTCGAGGAGAACACGATCCATGGCCGCCACGTCCGCCACCCGGAGCGCTACGCGGCCGCGTCGCTCGCGATGCATCTCCGCAAGGAGCACGTGAAGATCGCGAAGAAGCCGGGCGCCGGCCGGCCTCCGGACGCCCTTCAGCAGCTCGTCGGCATCTCCTCTCCGCCGCTGCTGGAGATCCTCCACGAGCAGGACGTGCGCTCAGACAACTTCGACGCGGAGGTCCTCAACAAGCTCCTCGGCTACACCTCGAGCGGAGGCGGAACGATCGCCGCCGGCGCCGACGCGATCCGAACCTGGGCGGCGTCGAACGGCGTGGAGCTCGAGGCCCACGACGGCTCGGGGCTCTCCTACGCGAACCGGGTGAGCGCAGCCGGGGTGGTCGACCTTCTGGAGGCGTCGGAGAACGAGCCCTGGGGCCCGCAGCTACGGAGCGCGCTTCCCCACGCGGGGCAGGGAACGCTCCGGAGCCGATTGGCCGGGATCAAGCTCCACGCCAAGACGGGCACGCTCCACGTCGCTTCCGCGCTCTCCGGATGGGTGTGGATCCGGCACGACCGGACGTGGGCGCCGTTCTCGATCCTCGTCGGCGACGTCCCGACCGACCGCGCCATAGCTCTGGAGGACCAGATCGTGCGGATCCTTGCCCGCAACGCACGACTGCCATCCGTTTGAGCACGTCGCACGAAGTCGCGCTCAAGGTTGACCCCACGTAGCGCCGATGAACTAGTCATAGGGGAAGGGCCGAGAGGCGGCCCGAGTCGGTGCCATGAGGGGAGAGCTCATGCAACGGACCGTTACCCGGCAGGTTCGGTACTGCTCCGGCACGGACGCCTCTCGGTTGCTCCCGATCCCTGAGGCGGGACGGGAACCCGAGGAAACCTCGCTCGAGCGCCACGCCCTCCGGACCGCGTTCCTCTGCGTCTATCACGTGAAGTCGCACCCGGGCTGCTCCGACCACGAGGTGCAGGTGCTCGGCGACTGGTACGGGGCCGACGAGGTCGCCTGCCTCCTC
>JBJMLP010000025.1:0-5397 GCA_045805245.1 Actinomycetota bacterium
AGGCCGACTGCATCGTGAGCACCGGCAACGAGGACGAGCTCCTGGAGCCGTGGACGCCTGAGCGCGTCATCGGAGCGGGGGACGGCGATGCGATGTCGGAGCGGGTGCCGCTCTCCAGCTATCTCGGCGCGAACGACGAGACCGGAGCCTTCGACCTGACGGCGGTCTCCGCATGAGGAGCGCGCGATGACCGTCGTCCACTACCTCAACCAGTTCTTCGCCGGCCTTGGTGGAGAGGAGGCCGCCGGCTCGGAGCCGGTTCGCATCGACGGTCCCGTCGGGCCCGGGCGGGCCCTCGCTGCGGCGGGCCTGGACGTCGATGTGACGCTCGCATGCGGCGACGACCGTTTCGGAGAGCGTGAGCAGGAGTCGCTCGCGACGCTCCTCGCGTGGATCGAGGAGGCCGCTCCCGACGTGCTCGTCTGCGGCCCGGCGTTCGGCTCCGGTCGCTACGGATACGCGTGCGGCGTGCTCGCCCGGGAGGCCGGACGTCGCGGCGTGCCGGTCGTGACGGCGATGACGCACGACTCGCCCGGCGTGATCGCTGCGGAGGGGGTCGCCTACGTCGTGCCGACCGGCTCCAACGTCGCGAGCATGAAGGATGCGGTCCCGGCCGTCGCGAACCTCGCGAAGCGGCTCGCGGCGGGAGAGACGATCGGCTCGGCGGAGGAGGAGGGGTACCTCCCTCGGCACCGGCGGAAGAACGTCCGCGCCGGCCGCTCCGGCGCGGCGCGTGCGATCGATCTCCTCCTCGCCAAGCTCGACGGAGACGTCCGCACGGAGGTGGAGCCGAGCGCCGACCGCGTTGCGCCTCCGCCGCCAGTGCGGGACCTCGCGGCCGCGACGATCGCCCTCGTCACCGAGGCGGGTTGCGTTCCGCAGGGGAACCCGGACCATCTTCCGACGCGTCACGCGAACGTCTGGCTCCGTTATCCGCTCGACGGCGTCGAGTCGATGTCGCCGGAGGCCTACGTCTCCGTCCACGCTGGGTTCGACACGACGTTCGCGAACCTGGATCCGAACCGCCTCGTTCCGCTCGACGCGGTCCGGGAGCTCGAGCGAGAGGGCCGGATCGGTGCGCTCCACGGCACGTTCTACACGACGACGGGCGTGGACACGCCGGTCGCGACCGCCGTCAAGTTCGGACAGGAGATCGCGGCGGAGCTGAAGAGCGCGGAGGTGAGCGCCGTCATCCTCACGGGAACCTGAGGAACGGGAACGCGTTGCGGGTCAACGCTCAGCAAAGAACTCGAACGGGAAGGGATACCGACGGTGTTCATCACGGCGCTCCCCACGATCGCGCAGATGGTCGGAGCGAACCGCATCCTCAAGGGCGTCTCGATCACCCATCCGGCGGGCGATCCCTCGCTCGCGGTCGGCGACGAGCACGCGCTCCGGCGCCGGATGACCGAGCGTGCGCTCGAGATGCTCTCCGCGGACGTCGCTCCCGGAACCGTGTGGGAGACGCCGTGAGCCGCCGCACCGCCGTCGCCGGGGCCTCGTTCGTGCTCGAGCACGTTCCCGACCTCGTCCGGTACGGCTCCAAACCGCATCGGGAGTCGCAGCGCCTCCCCGACATCGAGCGCGCGCTGCGTTCCTTCGACGATGCCGTCGCCTATCCGCCGAATCAGGTGTTCATCGGCAACGCGGATCCGCGTGACCTCTGGGATGTCGAGCGACCGTGGTGGAAGCACGCCACCGCAGAGGCTTCGGAGAGCGGAGCGACCGGCGAGCTGATGCGAGAGGCCGCCTTCTACGACCTCCTCTGCGACGTCGACCAGTTCGACCTCGTTCGTCCGGGACAGGAGGTGCGGCCCGGCGAGATCCCCCTCCATCTCGACGGAGCGCCGTGGGGCGCGTTCAACGCAGCGCACGCGGAGGACGAAACGCTCTCCGCCCGCGTGCTGCTCGAGAACCTCTCGATCAAGGCGAGCGCAGTGCACGCGGTCGAGGATCTGTTGCGACGGACGGGCATCGACCGCGGCGAAGTGACGATGGCGATCGGCTGTGGAGAGGAAGCGATCGGCGATCGCTACCAGCGCGGCGGTGGAAACCTGGCGAAGGCCGTCGCGGAGCAGTGCGGGCTCGCGAACGCCTCCGGGATCGACGTGAAATCGTTCTGCGCGGCGCCGGTCCACGCACTCGTCGTGGCGGCGTCGTTGATCGAGGCCGGCGTGGAGGAGTCCGTCCTGGTCCTGGCCGGTGGCTCGCTCGCGAAGCTCGGCATGAAGTTCGAGGGCGCCGTCTCGAAGGGCTTCCCGATCCTGGAGGACGTCCTCGCGGGCATGGCGGTGCTCCTCGCGCCCGCGGACGGTTCCAACGGACCGGTCCTGCGGACCGATGCCGTCGGCCGGATGCCGGTCGCCGCCGCCACCACGCCGCAGGCGCAGCTGGAGGCGCTCGTCGGCGGTCCGCTCGACGCGCTCGGCATCTCCATCAACGACGTCGACGTCTACTCGACGGAGATCCACAATCCGGAGATCACCGAGCCGCATGGCGGGGGAGACGTTCCCGACCGCAACTACAAGATGCTCGCCGGCCTCGGCGTGATCCGCAGCGAGCTGGAGCGCACCGACATCCCGAGCTTCGCGCGGGAGCGAGGGCTCCCCGGATTCTCGCCGACACAGGGCCACATCGCGTCGGCGGTTCCGTGGCTCCCGCACGCGCTGACGCGCTTCCAACGCGGCGACCTGCATCGGACGATGTTGATGGCGAAGGGCTCGCTGTTCCTCGGCCGCCTCACGCGGTCCTGGGACGGCGTCTCGATCGTCCTCGAGGCATGAGGAGGAGGAACCGATGGCGACCGACGTGACGATCGAGACGTATCCGGAGCTCGCGACGGAGGGAAACGTTCTCCTCGACATCTGGGGGCCGGAGTGTCAGCCGTGCCTCGCCCTGATGCCCTCGGTGGAAGAGCTCGGCGAGCGCTACGAGGGACGGGTGAGGCTCCTGAAGCTCAAGGCGCAGGAGAACCGGAAGCTCTGCCGGGATCTCCGCGTCGCGGGACTTCCCGCGTACCTCACGATGCGCGACGGCGTCGAGGTGGAGCGGCTGACTGGCAACGGGACGACGATCAAAGACATCGAGGCGGCCGTCGGCCGCCTCCTCGACGGCGCTCCGGCGGTCGGTCTGCCGGAGCCGAACTGGCAGGGGAGGTGAATCGACGCATGGAGCTTCGTGGAAAGAAGGTCATCGCGCTCGGCGAGCGCGACGGTGTTCCCGGAGAGGCGATCGCCGAGGTCGCTCGATCGGCGGGCGCGGAGGTGATCGAGGTCCGCACCGAATGCTTCGTCTGAACGGCATCGGGTGCCATGGATCCGGAGAACCAGGCGCTGATCAAGCGGATCGTCGATGAGCAGGGCGCCGGAAACATCGTCGTCGTGCTCGGCGCGGCGGACGCGGAGGCGGTGGAGGTCGCCGCGGAAACCGTGCGAGACGGAGATCCCGCCTACGTGGGTCCATTGGCCGGAGTTCAGTTGGGACTCCCGGTGTTCCACGTGTTCGAGGACGAGGTGAAGGAGCAGTCCGACGCTGCCGTGTACGAGCGGCAGGTCGGCTTCTTCGAGATGACGCTCGACACGAGCGAGGTCAAGGAGGGGATGAAGCGAGCCCGCGGGGAGGGCTGAGGGCGTTCAGCCGCGCTGCGCGACGAACTCCGCGATCAGCTCTCCCGCGCGCTCGGAATGTTCCGAGAGCAGGCGCGCGGCCTTCTCCTCGTCTCCGGCCGCGATCGCGTCGACGAGCGGCGTGTGCTGTGCCGGAACGTCCTCCATCGATCGAAGAACGTGCTCGTCCAGCCGGAGCAGCGCACGCAGCGTCGGGACGTAGCGGGTGAAGACCTCGAGAAGCCGGCTGTTGCCCGACAGCTCGCACAATCCCTCGTGGAAGGCGAGGTCGGCACGTGAGACCGCGGCGGCATCTCCTTTCGCTGCCGCCGCGTCGATCTTCTCCGCGAGCGAACGGATCCGCTCGACGGTCGCGGCATCGGCGGTCCGCGCGAGCAGGCGTCCGACGGTTCCCTCCAGAGCGGCGCGGAGTTCGTAGATCTCCCGGACGTCGTCGGCGGCGAGGCTCACGACGAACGTGCCGCGGCGAGGCTCCTCCTTCAGGAGGCCCTCCGCCCGAAGGAGCTTGAACGCCTCCCGGACGGGGCCGCGGCTGATAGAGAGTTGCTCGGCGATCTTCGCCTCGACGAGATGGTCTCCGGGGCGGAAGCCGCCCGCCAGGATCTCCTCGCGGATGCGGTCCGCGGCGTCGCCGGCGAGCGACCGCGGAGCCTCGATCGGAGTGAGCCGGGTTGCCTGCTTTCCCACGACGCGATGCTAGCAACTGTCGACAGTCGACGAGGGACTGCAACCGTCAGCCGCGCTTGATCTCCTGGATCGTGTTTCCTCCGTCGACGACGATGCTCTGGCCCGTCAGGTAGCTCGCTCGGTCGCTCGCGAGGAAGGCGACGACCTCCGCGATCTCCTCCGGCCGACCGGAACGGCCGATCGGCGTGGCCACGCCGTAGTCGTTCTCGTCGTCCGTCGCGGAACCACTCGCGATCCAACCCGGAGCGACGGCGTTGGCGGTGACGCCCTTCGGCCCGAGCTCCAGGGCGATGCCGCGCATCAGGCCCTCCATGCCGGCCTTCGCGGCCCCGTAGCCGGTCGAGCCGGGATTCGTGACGTGCGGTCCCGTCACCGAGGAGACCATCACGACGCGTCCCCAGCCTCCGCGGACCATGTGCGGCGCCGCTCGGTGCGTCACGTTGAACGCCGTGACCAGGTTCATGGAGAGCTCCAGGTCCCATGTCTTCGGATCGATGTCGAGGAACGTGTCGAACTCGAACTCCTCGAGGCCGACGTTGACCATGCCGGCGTTGTTGACGACGACGTCGAGCGCTCCGTACCGCTCGGCGATCCGGTCGACGAGCGCGGTCGCCTGCGAGCGGTCGGTGAGGTCCGCGGGCTCGGCTTCGACCTCGTAACCGAGAGCGCGGAGCTCGTCGGCGCGCTCTTTGATCCGGTCCGTGGTGGAGGTGATCGCGAGCTTCGCCCCCTCTCGTCCGAGCGCGGCCGCGCAGGCGAAGCCGATCCCGGTGGGGCTTCCGCATCCGGTCACGAGCGCGACCCGGCCGTCGACCTCCTTGTCCATCGAACCCTCCTCTGCGACCGATCCGCACGGCGGTCGCTGTCGAAGATGAGCTTAGACGGCCTGCCGTCCGGCGGCTTTGCACGATCGGGCTCAGGACGCATACGGTTTTGGAGGAAGACGAGAGCAAGGAGGTCGGCATGGATCGCGCGGAGCTCGAGAGGCTGGACGACGAGGGCATCGGTTCCTGGGATCGACACGACGCGGATGCGTTCGTGAACCTGCTGGCCGACGACTTCGTACTCACCGACTGGACGGTGC
>JBJMLP010000026.1:0-8447 GCA_045805245.1 Actinomycetota bacterium
CGTCGAACAGGGGACGCACGAAACGCTCCTCGCGCGCGGAGGCGCCTACGCGCGCCTCTACGAGCAGCAGTTCCGCAGCGGCGGCGGAGAGCTCGTCACCGCCCGCGGCTGAGGGCTCCCCGGCGGGTCGCCGGAGAGCCCTCGAGAACCACGCGCGATCGGAGGACTCGGTTCGGCCTACGAGGCCTGGCGAGTCTCCTCGGGTTGCGGCTGGTGCACGCCCTCCGCGAACTCCTCAACGAGCTTCGCGCAGAAGGCGGGGAGGTCGTCGGGCTTCCGGCTCGTGACGAGCCCGTGGTCGACGTGGACGTCCTCGTCCACCCACTGGCCACCGGCGTTGCGGATGTCGGTCTGCAGGCTCGGCCAGGATGTCACCGTCCGGCCCCGGAGGACGTCGGCCTCGACGAGCATCCACGGCCCGTGGCAGATGACGGCCACCGGCTTGCTGGACTGGAAGAACGCGCGAACGAACCCGACGGCGCGGGGGTCCGTCCGCATGCGGTCGGGGTTCGCGACACCGCCCGGGATCACGAGCGCGTCGTACTCCTCGGCGCGGACCTCTTCCACGGTCCGGTCGACGGAGAATCGCTCGCCCTTGTCCATGTGCTCCATGCCCTGGATCTCGCCGGGCTTCAGCGAGACGAGGTCCACGGTGGCGCCCGCGTCCTTCGTCACCTGCCACGGCTCGGTCAGCTCCACCTGCTCGACACCGTCCGTGGCGAGGAAGGCGACGCGTTTGCCGCTCAGCTTCTGTTCCATGGGAGTCTCCCTTCGAGATCGCGTTTTCGGGGATCCTCCCGAACCTACCCGGAGCCGCGAGCGGAGAAACGGATGTGTCCTCAGCCGAGCGCGCGCTCGTATCCGAGGAGAACGAACCCGTCCGGAAAGACCCGATCGGGGGCGCGGGAGAAGCCGAGCGACTCGTACATCTTCTGCGCCGCCTTCATCCGCCCCGTCGTGTGGAGCGTGATCCGCGTCCTTCCTGCCGCTCGCGCGCGGCGCTCCGCGTCGCCCATCAGTGCGCGGGCGACGCCGAGCCGGCGCGCCTCCGGAAGGACGCCGAGCATGCGGATGTGAGCGGCGTCGTCCGGGAGCGGCGGCGAGTCCTCGTCGATCCGCGCGGAGAGCTCGAGCGTGAGCGTTCCGAGGATGCGCCCGTCGCCGACGTCGTCGACGGCGACGAGAACCTCCGCGCGGGCCGCTCGCGAACGCACGTCGCGCAGCTCCTCCACGTAGGCTCGCCAGTCCGCGTCCTCGGGTCGGACGAACTCGGCGTACGCGGCGGCCGTCACGTCGCCGGCTTCGGCGAACTCCTCGGGCCTCGCGCCGCGGATCACGATCGCCATCGGGCCAGCGTACCGGCGCCGCCAGGATGGCCCCGAGTGCATGCTTCGCGCACAACGTGCGCCGGTAGGATGAGCCGATGGCTGCCGAGACCGATCTCGGAAGGCTCCTGCTCCAGGCGCACCGCATCCTCGCGACGGAGCTCCGGGAGGGGATGACGGAGCGCGGCTATCCGGATGTCAGGCCCGGCCACGCCGCGGCCTTCATGCACATCGACCGGCGGTCGGGCACGCGCCTCACCGATCTCGCGCGCCGAGCGCGGATGTCGAAACAGGGAATGATGCTCCTCGTGGACGATCTCGAGAGTCGCGGGTACGTGCGGCGCGTTCCGGACGAGGAGGACGGCCGCGCCAAGATCGTTCGCCTCACCGCTCGGGGTCGTCGCTACGTCGCGGAGGCGCGACGCGAGATCGCAGCACTCGAGGGCCGCGCCCGCCGCGACCTCGGGGAGCGCCGATACGAGGCACTTCGAAGCGCCTTGAACCTCCTCGTCGGCGAGGAAGAAGCCGAGGACGAGGAGGTGCTCGCGTGAGGGTCGACCCGAGCGAACCCGGCTGGCTCTCCGAGGCCGTTCGCGAACGGATCGACGCATTCTCCGACGCCCGGACGGTGGAGCGCATCTGGGCGCGTGACCACACGGTCTGGCGCGACGACCCCACGGAGATCTCGGACCGGCTGGGTTGGCTGACCGTCCACGAACAGATGCGCGCGGAGCTGAGTGAGCTTCGAACCTTCGCGAAACGGTGCGCGAGCGACGGCTTCCGGACGGCGGTCCTCGCCGGGATGGGTGGCTCGAGCCTCGCGCCGGAGGTGTTCCGTGGCGTGCTCGGCGTCGGCGCCGATGGCCTCGATCTGATCGTGCTCGACACGACGCATCCGGACCAGATCCTCGAGGTGGAGCACTCGCTCGATCTCGACCGGACGTTGTTCGTCATCTCCAGCAAGTCCGGAACGACGATCGAGACGCGCTCGCACTTCGCCCATTTCTGGGAGCGGTATCCGAAGGGCGCGAGCTACGTCGCGATCACCGATCCCGGAACGCCCCTCGAGGAGCTCGGCGCGGAGCACGGCTTCCGCCGCGTGTTCCGCAATCCACCGGACATCGGAGGACGCTACTCGGCACTGTCGTATTTCGGTCTCGTTCCCGCCGCGCTGATCGGAGCGGATGTCGGCCAGCTGATCGGATCGGCGGCGTCCGCCGCGACGGCCTGTGCCGCCGAGGTTCCGGCAGCCGACCACCCGGGCGTCCGGCTCGGGACCGCGATCGGCGAGGCCGCCCTCGCCGGACGCGACAAGCTCACGTTCGTGCTGCCGCCGGAGGTCGCGCTCCTCGGCACCTGGCTCGAGCAACTCATCGCGGAGTCGACCGGGAAGGAGGGAAAGGGGATCGTTCCCGTGGAGGGAGCGGCGCTCGGCCCCCCGGGGGTCTACGGCGACGACCGCCTCCTCGCGGCCTCCGGAGACGCGGGCGGCCCGATCCTCGAGTGGCTCGGGCGCGCCGGTCATCCGATCGAGCGGGTCTCGCCCGCCGGCCGTGGAGACCTCGGCGGCGCGATGTTCCTCTGGGAGTTCGCGACGGCCGTCGCCGGTGCCGTTCTCGACATCAATCCGTTCGATCAGCCCGACGTGCAATCCGCGAAGGACGCGACCAAGAAGGTGCTCGCGTCGGGCTCGCTCCCGAAGATCGACGCGCTCGACCTCTCGGAGGTGCTCGATGCCGCGCCGCCGAGCTACCTCGGGATCCAGGCCTACCTTCCGCGGACCGAGGACAACTCCGCCCGATTGGCCGCCGTTCGCGAAAAGATCCGTGAGGCTCGAAGGCTCGCGACGACCGTCGGGTTCGGGCCGAGGTTCCTGCACTCCACGGGCCAGCTCCACAAGGGAGGACCCCCCACCGGCCGCTTCGTGCAGGTCGTGGAGCCTCCCGCGACCGATCTCGCGATCCCGGGAGAGTCGTTCACGTTCGGCGAGCTGCTTGCGGCTCAGGCGGCGGGCGACCTGCAGGCGCTCCGTGGCCGTGGACGCCCGGTCGCGCGGGTCACGCTTCGGGAGCTGGAAGACGCCGTAACGCGCCTCTCCTAGGGCGCCGCGTCGATCAACCGGCCGATCAGGAACGTCGTCGCCGCGGCCGCGGCGCCCACGAGGACCGCACGCAGCCCCGCGAACCAGAATCGCTTGCCAGTGATGACGGACACGAGGGCGCCCACCACGAACAGCGTCACCGCGCTGAGGATCGCCGACCATACCGCGGCCGTCGTTCCGGAGGTGATCAGGAACGGCACGAGGGGCACGAACGCGCCGAAGGCGAACGTCACGAACGAGGAGCCCGCGGCCCTCCAGGGGGATCCGAGCTCGTCGGGATCGAGTCCGAGCTCCTCTCGAGCGTGCGTCTCCAGTGCCACCTGTGGATCCCGCATCAGCGCCGTCGCGACCTCCGTCGCGAGCTCGGCCGGCACTCCCTTGCTCCGGTAGATCGCGGCGAGCTCCTCGCGCTCGTCATCCGGCTGGGTCGCGAGCTCGTGAGCCTCGAGGTGGATCAGCCGCTCGAAGACCTCGCGCTGGACGCGCATCGAGATGTATTCGCCGGCCGCCATGGAGAACGCTCCGGCCAGGAGCCCCGCAACGCCCGCGAGGAGCACCAGATGATTGCTCACTCGAGCGCCCGTGACGCCCATGATGAGGGAGAGGTTCGACACGAGCCCGTCGTTGACGCCGAAGATCGCGGCGCGGAGCGCGCCGCTCTTGCCCTGTGGCTGCTGCTCCCCGCCGACCGACCCCGGATGCGGCAGGACGCGGCTCACGGCCGCTCGTTCCCCGGACGCTGGTCGCGCAGGAAGCGCTCGACCTCGGCGGCGATCTCATCGCCCGACGGAGCCTCGGAGGCTTCGGCCTCCTCGAGCTCGGACACGTAACGCGTGAGGCTGTCGTTGCCGGAGACGATCTCGTCGACCTCGCGCTCCCACTCCTCTGCGGCAGGAAGCAGCTCCGAGAGGTCGACGGAGACGCCGAGCACCCGGGTCGCGGTTCGGGCGAGGGCGAGCGCCGCCTTCGGGTCGTCGTTCGGCGCGTAGTGGGGGACCGCCGCCCAGAGGGATTCCGAGCGCAGCCCTCCCTCCGCGAGCACGTTGGAGATGACGCCCGTGATGCCGGTCGGCCCGTCGTAGTTGGAGGGCAACAACCCCAGACGGTCGCGATCGAGTGGATCGGTGAGGGAACCGACGAGCGGAACAGGCGAGCGGTGCGGCACGTCGGCCAGGAACGCGCCGAGGGAGAGGAACCGTTCCGCGCCGGCGTCGCGCGCGAGTTTGGCGATCGCGGCGCAGAACGCGCGCCACCGGGTGTTCGGCTCCACGCCGTCGATCAGGATCACGTCGCGTTCGCCTGCGCGCGCGTGGAGCAGCTCGTTCGCGGGCCACTCGATCTCGCGCGTCTCCCCGTCGACGAGGCGGACCTCCGGGCGGGTTGCCTGGAAGTCGAAGAACTCCTCCGGATCGATCGAGGCGAAGCGCTCCGCATCCCAGCTCTCCCGGAGGTGCGTCACGGCGCCGCTCGCGGCGCGGCCGGCGTCGTTCCACCCGCGGAAGGCGGCGACGATCGCCGGCCGCTCGAACGTGGGCTGCTGCTCCCAGACGATTGGGTCCATCCAACGCAGCTTGGCAGGGTCGGACGTGGCTGTCATGAAAGCGTTCCAGGCACGGAAAGGGTTGCCCTCGGGCTCAACCCCAGCCTGATGCCCACCGATGAAGGGAGGTGGGCCGTTTCCGGCCCGTCGCGGGAGGCGTGGGTGGATCTCGAACAGCATCTGGACGATCCGGCTCGGCCCGCCGCGCTGGCGCTCGCCGGTGCACCGACCGGCATGGAGTCCTCCTTCCGTGTCCTCTCGGACGTGGCGCGTCTTCTGGTCTCGGAGTCCGACCTGGACACGACGCTCGAGGCCGTCGCGGAGGGGCTGAACGGCCTCGTGCCGCACGACACGATCACGATCTACGAGGCGGACGTGCCGCGCCGGAGGCTTCGGCCCGTCTACGTCCGCGACGAGGAAGACGCGGAGCAGATCTTCCTCGACAACGACCTTCCCTTCGGTGAGGGCATCACCGGCTACGCCGCCGAGCACGAGGAGGCGCAGTTCGTCAACGACGCGGATATGGACGGCCGCGCGTTGCAGATCCCGGGAACGGGCGAGGACGAAGAGTCCATGCTCTCGCTCCCGATGGTCGCGAACGGCGCCCTGAAGGGTGTCCTCAACCTCTACCGGCTCGGGCGCGGCAACGACTTCTCCGTCGAGGAGTTCGAGCTCGCGAAGCGGTTCGCCGAGCTTGCGGCGCTCGCCATCGACAACTCCCAGATCCGCCAGCAACTCAAAGAGGAGCTCGTTGCCGATCCGCTGACGGGATTGCCGAACCATCGGCGTTTCCAGGAGCTCCTCGATCGTGAGCTGAGCGAGTCCGTCGCGGGAGGCCGACCACTTTCACTGATCTCCATCGACGTCGACGATTTCAAAGCGATCAACGAACGCGAGGGCCACGAGCGCGGCGACGCGATCCTGAAGGCCCTCGCCGGCATCCTGCGGGAGCGGGTGCGGCCGGAGGACAGCGTGTGCCGCATCGGCGGCGAAGAGTTCGCGGTCCTGCTGCCCGCGACGACCCTCCTCGAGGCCGGTCCGATCGCCGAGCAGCTCCGTCTCCTCATTGCGGCGGATCCGATCGAGGCCGGCGAAGTGACGGTAAGCATGGGCCTCGTGGAGTACCCGAGGCACGCTTCGAACGGGAAGGATCTCGAGGCTTACGTGCAGCTCGCGGTGCTGCAGGCGAAGGCCGGAGGCAAGAACCGGGTCGCGACGTACTCCGAGGTGGAGTGGTCGGGCGTCCGCGCGGTCCCGCGCCACGAGTTCCGGATGGTCGCCCACCTGAAGCTGCTGCAGAGCCTCTCCAGCAAGCTGAACCAGCTCCTCGACGTCCGCCAGATCGGCGAGACGGTGTTCACCGAGATCCACAGCCTGATCGAGTACCACAACTGCCGCGTGAACCTCCTCGGCCCCGACGGGCTGACGCTCCGTCCGATCGCGTTCGGAGGAGAGCTCCTCGAGTACCAGGGCGAGACCGAAGAGGTCCTGATCACGAAGGTCGGGGAGGGGATCACCGGGCGCGTCGCCGAGACCGGGGAGTCGATCTACGCGGCCGATGCGGCCCAGTGCGAGTTCTCGGTGATGGTGCCAGGAACGCCCGACATCGACGAGTCGATCCTCGCGGTTCCGATGAAGTACGACGGCCGGGTGACCGGCGTGATCGTGCTCTCGAAGCTCGGCTTGAACGAGTTCGATCTCGACGACCTCCTGCTCCTCGAAGCGATCGCAACGCACGCGGCCGTCGCGTTCGAGAACGCGCGCCTGTTCGAGGAAGAACGCCAGTCGGCCGAGACCGCGAACGCGCTGCTCCGCGTCTCGAAGTCGCTCACCCGCCGGAGCCAGCCGCATCAGGTGATGTGGGAGGTCGTCACGTCGCTCTCCGACCTGCTCGGCCAGCCGCTCGTCTCGGCGTGGCTCCGTGACGCGGACGGCATGTTCCGAAGCCAGGCGCTGGTCGGCTACACGGAGGAGGAGGCCGCGGGCATCGAGTCGATGGAGGTCGCGGGCGAGCTCGGCGAGCGATATCTGCTGTCGACCGAGGATCCCTTCTTCATGCCGGCCGAGGTGATCGCCCAGATGCCGCCGGAGCTCCGCGTCGCCCCCAAGGACGGCCCGGCCCTCGTCGCACCGATCCGATGGAACCCCGACGGCCTCGGCGCCCTCGTCGTGGAGGGGGAGGGCCCCGCTACGACGTTCTCCTCACGCGACATCCGCCTCGCACGAGGGGTCGCCGACCTGGCCTCGCTCGCGCTCGGGAACGCACAGCGCTTCGTCGACCTCGAGAACGCGTTCATGGAGACGATCGAGGTCCTCGCGAACGCCCTGGAGGCGAAGGACGAGTACACGTCCGGCCATGCGCGGATGGTCGCGGAGATGGCGATGTCGGTCGGCGCCGAGATGGGCATCGCGGGCCGGGAGCTCCACACGCTCGAGCTCGCGGGGCTCTTCCACGACATCGGAAAGATCGGCGTTCCGAGCGAGATCATCACCAAGCCGGCTCCGCTCACCGACGAGGAGATGGAGCTGATGAAGAAGCACCCCGAGATCGGAGAGCGGATCATCGCGCCGGTCGCGTTCCTCCAGGCGCTCCGGCCGATCATCGCGGCCTGTCACGAGCGATGGGACGGCAAGGGATATCCGAGCGGCATGGCCGGAGAGGACGTTCCGCTCGCCGCTCGCATCATCTTCGTCTGCGACGCGTTCCACGCGATGACGTCCGACCGGCCCTACCGCGCGGCCATGCCGCACGACGAGGCGATCCGCCGTCTCCTCGAGGCGGCCGGAACGCAGTTCGACCCGGAGATCGTCCGCGTGTTCGTGGACCTGCACGGCCGCGATCTGATCCACTCCCACTGAGTCGCTTCCCGCGACGGTTTCCTATCGGGCGCTCGCGAAGCGCACCGTCCGGAACCGGTCGAGGGGAAGGACCGGGTCCGTCTCGGCGTCCGTCGCGAGGTCCGCGAGGATCGTTCCGATCAACGGCGTGAACTTGAAGCCGTGGCCGCTGCACGCCGAGGAGATCACGACGGGTCCGACGCGGTCGATCACGAAGTCCTCATCCGGCGTGTTCGTGTAGAGGCACGTCTCGGTCGAAGGCTCGCCGCCGGTGTCGCGGAACCGCTCCGCGATCCAGGCGGTCACCCGTTCGATGCTGCCGGCGTCGACGTCGTGGCGGCAATCCTCTGCGGCGACGACACGCCGCGCGTGGTGCTCTCCCGCCTTCAGGACGCCCGTGCGAGCGTCGGCGAGCGCGTAGCGTGCGGGCGTCGTCCACTCGATCACGGTCGGCATCGCGTCCTGGCGGGCGCCCTGGAGATACAGCACCTGCTCCAGCGTGACCGTGAGCGGAAGCTGGATGCCTGATCGCTCCAGCAGCGGCCCGTTCCATCCGCCGGCCGCGACCACCACGGCATCGGCGTGGAAAGAACCTCCGCTCGCGCGGACCTCCGCTCCGTCCGCGCTTGCGAGGACCGCCTCC
>JBJMLP010000027.1:0-7658 GCA_045805245.1 Actinomycetota bacterium
CGAGGAGATGCTGCGTGTCGCGGTAGTGGACGTTGATCGCGGCCACGAGCAGCGACATCGCGCAGGTGAACAGCAGGAGCGCAACGATCGCGATCGGCAGCAGGACGAGGTTCTCCGGATGGATCGGATAGCGGAACGCGAGCATGAACAGGATCAGCACCGTGCTCTGAAGCGCGAAGTCCACGAGGGCCGAGCCGATCGAAGCGAGCGGAAGGACCTCCCGCGGGAAGTACACCTTCTTGACGAGGTTGGCGTTGTCGATCACCGAGCGCACCGCGCTCGTCGGTGACGTCGAGTACAGGTTCCACGCGAGGAGTCCCGACAGCAGGTAGACGGGGAAGTGCGGCACCGGATTGTTGAGGACGACCGTGAAGACGAGCGAGAAGACACCGAGGAACACCAGCGGATTGATCATCGACCACACGGCGCCGAACACCGACGACGTGTACTTGACCCTCAGCTCTTTGCGGATGATGTTCAGCAGGACCTCTCGGAAACGACGGAGGTCCCGGAGCCTCGAACGCCAGTGGAGCCGGGGCGGTTCGGAGCTTCGGACGATCACGTTGGAGTCGGCAGCGGCCACGGTTCGCCCTCGGGTCACGCCGGATGGCGCTGGAAGTGGCTGAAGTCTAGCAAGGCGTCTCCCCGATCCTTCGCTATCCGACCGACCGCGCGAACGTGCTGAGCGCCTGGATGTAGGAGAGGCCGAAGCCCTCGTGCATCTCCTCCTCCGACACGCCGCAGTCGAGGAGGGCTCCCGCCCACCGCGCGAGCGCCTGTCGAGCGGGATCCTGCAGAAGCCCAAGCGTCTCGAGGATCGCACGCTCGTAACCGCGGGCGGTGGCCTGGGATCGCGCGAGCTCGCGCATGTACTCGCGCGCGCGGGCGCCGAGCGCCTTGCGACCGCCCTCGTCCGCGGCGAGCTCCCCGAGGACGCGCGCCAGCTCGCTCGCCCGGGGTGGCCCTCCCTCGATCCGCCGGACGACCTCGTCGGGCAGGTCGAGGTACGTCCCCGTGGCGCTCACGACCGCAGCCCGTCCCGATTGCAGCGCGCGGGCGAGCGAGCCGCTGACCTCTCCACGATGGGGGTAGCGCAGATCCACCACCACGTCGGAGGCGAACATGCGGCCGAGGAACTCTCCGTCCTCCACGTCGGTCGCGAGCGTCGTGATGGCTCTCCGTCCGCTCCGTTCGACGACGGCGTCGATGTCGTAGCCCTCGATCCGGCGCCCGACGAGCTGGACGTGGACCGGCGTCTCGATCGTCCCTGCCGCCTCCAGGATCGCGTCGATCCCCTTCGCGGCGTTCAGGTCTCCGAAGACACCGATCACGACCGCGTTCCCGGGCATCTGCGACCGGTATCCGGGGGCCGCTGCCTCAGCGCGCCGCATGGCCGCCTCGCTCTCCACCGGCGGATGCGGAACGACGAAGACCGGCGTCTTGCAGCCGAACTCCTCCAGGTAGCGCTTGCCGAACTCCGAGTGCACGATCACGCCGCGTGAGCTCCGCGCCGCGTGAGCGCACCACGGGATCCGAAGCGGCTCGTTCGAGATCACGTCGCGGGAGGTCATCCGGTTCTTCAGCGCGATCGCCTCGCGGTGCGCGGCGAAGCCCAGTGGATCCCCCGCCGCGAGCAAGCCGCGCACGAAGTCGTCCAGCGCGATGTCGTGGAGCACCACGAGGCCGGGCGTCTGGATGCAGTGGCGGTAGATGTCGCGGTGGAACTCCACGTTGTTGCCGAGGTGATAGATCCCGATGTCGTACCAAGGGAGCGTCGCCTCGTACCGTCGCTTCAGCGGCCACAGGACGTCGATGTCGTTCCGCTTGTCGAATCCCGTCCGATGCAGGCCGGCGAGGACGGAGCGCGAGTACGTGGCGATGCCGGTCTTCGCCGGCGGCATCGGGGAGAGATACGCCATCCGCGTGACCTTGCGCGACAGGGCCTTCGCCCGCATCCGGGCGGCCCGCGAGAGGATCAGTCGACGAGCCGTGCGACGATCTCCGGCCAGGTCGGCATCGATGCGTTGAGCTTCTCGGCGCCGGCGTCTCCGAGGCGCTTCGCGAGCGCCCGGTCGGCGAAGAGGCGATCGAACGCAGCGCCGATCTCCGCGGGCTCGGGATGCGCGACGAGGCCCGTCTCCTCGTCGGTGACGAACTCGAGCGGACCTCCGGCGTCCGTGAGCGTGACGACCGGACGACGCGCCGCCATGCCCTCGAGCGTCACGTAGCCGTAGTCCTCGTCGTACGGGCCGTAGTAGACACCGAGCGCGTTGTCGTAGAGGTCGACGAGCCGCTCGTCCGGAACCGCAACCTCGATCGAGATCCGGCTGGACAGACCCGCCTTCGAGATCTGTCGCCGAAGCGCGGGCTCGTCTGGTCCCGAGCCGACGAGGACCAAGCGGACGTCGGAGCGCGCGTGTCGCATCGCCTCGACGACGAGCGTCTGGCGTTTCAGCCCTTCGAGGCGGCTGGGGAACAGGATGTAGTCGCCGAGGTCCCGCGGCTCCGTGTGCAGGAGCATCTCCGTCAGCGGAGAAGGGTGGTAGAGCGCTTCGGAGGGAAGCCCCGTGCTGTTGTAGAGCCGGTCGCGGACGTTGATGGAGTTCGTGAACACCCGCTTCGCCTCGCCGAGCGCGATGCGGTCCGCCTGCCAGATCATGTCGCGCACGGCCGGACCCTCGTCCTGCTTGGAGAGGTCCGCGTACACGGGGTGGTCCCAGAGCTCGTACGCGGACCGGTGCTGGTGGATCAGCCAGACGACCTTGCGCTCGTGCTTCACCAGGTAGGCG
Organism: Actinomycetota bacterium; assembly: GCA_045805245.1. Taxonomy (GTDB): domain Bacteria; phylum Actinomycetota; class UBA4738; order UBA4738; family JBJMLN01; genus JBJMLN01. Next base: position 2,790 of record JBJMLP010000027.1, read on the forward strand.
GGGAACTTCAGCGCGATCACCATGTCGATCGGAAGGCCGTTCGACTCCGTGAGGTCGATGCTCCGCCACACCGCCATCTGGTGGACGATCTCCGTCGCCGGATACCACTTGCCCGCGACCGAGACGACCTCCGCCTCGTGACCGGCCTCGCTCAGCGCGCGCACGAGCGCGTTCGTGTGCGTCTCCGCGCCGCCGCGGACGAAGGCTGTCTGTGGGTGACAGACGGCGATCCGCATCAGCGCCGCTCCTCGGCGGACCCGGCCTCCGTCGCCGCATCCCCCGGTGCCGCGGAGCCGGTCTGGGCTCGCAGGCGTCCGAGCTCCGCCTCCGTCTCCCGAAGCCGTTCGGCGAGCGAGAGCGTGAGCCCGGCGAGCTCGCCGATCAGGCGGTCGTAGCGCCGGGTCACGGGGCGGAGGAAACGGTAGACGCGGAGCTTCAGCGCGCGGCGCCACTTCGATCCGGCGGCGAGGTTCGGCTCCGCTCGCGGGAACATCGCCTTCTCGTCGTCGAGCATGAGCGCTTCGAACTCCCGGAGGGCCTCCCGAAGCTCGGCGATCGAGTGGACGGTCGGGCCCCGGGTCGTGCGCTGCTCCGCCCAGTAGAGCTCCCGCTCCAATGCCTCGTCGGCCCAGCCCGCGTCGTCGAGGTTCCCGCGGACGTCTTCCTCACCCATGACGGGCGAGTCTACCGGCGCTCGAGGAGGTCCTTGAGCGACAGGTCGAGCGCGGGCATGGGCTCAATGCCGATCGCGGCGGCGTACAGGCTCCGGAGCGCGGCGTTCCGAGGCCGGGGCGCGGGAAGCCCGAGGTCGGCGGCGTGCTGCTCCTCGACCGCCCCCGGGAGCCCTCCCAGCTCCTTGGCGCGGGAAAGGACCTCGAACCAGCTGGCGGCGTCCGGCCCGGCCAGGTGGTAGGTGCCGAACCTCCTCGTCAGCAACAGCGGAACCAGGCGCGAAGCGAGCTCCGTCACGGACGTCGGCGTGCCGACGCGGTCGACGAGGCCGCCGGCGGGCTCTCCGTGACGGAGACGCTCGATCGACCGGGAGAGGTGGTCGGTCCCGCTTCCGAAGAGGTGCCCCGTCCGAACGACGAAGTGCTCGGGGAGGACCTCGCGGACGAGGCGCTCTCCCGCCAGCTTGCTCCGGCCGTAGACGGAGATCGGCGCCGGCTCGTCAAGCTCGTCGTACGGCCCGTCCTTCTCCCCGTCGAACACGTAGTCGGTGGAGACGTGCAGCAGCATCGCTCCGACTTCGCGCGCCGCGAGCGCGAAGCTCTGCGGCCCGACCGCGTTGACGCGGAAGGCCGTCTCCTCGTCGCTCTCGCAATCGTCGACCCGGGTGAACGCGGCGAGGTTCACGATCGCGTCCGGCGCGGTTCCGAGGACGGCGGCCGTCACGGCGGTGTGGTCGCCGATGTCGAGCCGCTCGTGATCGAAGGCGGAGACCTCGTGATGGCTCCCGAGGCCGGAGACGAAGGAGCGCCCGACCCCTCCTCGAGCGCCGGTGACGAGAAGCTTCATGCCGCGGGAAGCCTCAGGCCCCGACGGCCCGGGGCTCGGTGACCACCGGAACGTCGTGCGCGCCGCGGAGCCAGTCGCCGTGCGAGCGGTACCACGCAACGGTTTCGGCCAGCCCGTGGTCGAAGGAGATCTCCGGCCGCCAGCCGAGCGCTTCGAGCTTCCGGTTGTCGAGGCCGTAGCGGAAATCGTGTCCCGGCCGGTCCGCGACGAAGGTGATGGCCGATTCGTCGGCGCCCGCGAGCGCGCAGATGCGACGGGCGAGCTCGACGTTCTCGAGCTCGAAACCGCCGCCGACGTTGTACGTCTCACCGGGGACCCCCCGATCGAGGACCAAGAGCGCCGCGCGCACCCAGTCGCGGACGTGGAGGAACTCCCGCCGCTCGCGCCCGTCCGCGTACACGGGGACGGGGCGGCCCTCCAGCGCGGCGAGCGCGTACGTCGGAACCACGCGTTCGATCTGCCTCGGCCCGTACGCGTTCGTTCCGCGGACGACGGTCACCGGAACGCCGTAGGTCGCGGCGTACGCGCCGCAGAGGAGGTCCGCTCCGGCTTTGCTCGCCGCGTAGGGGCTCCTCGGCCGAAGCGCGTCCTCCTCTGAGAAGGCGCCGCCCGGGCTCCCCTGTCCGTAGACCTCGTCGGTGGAGAGCATCAGCATCCGCGTGTTCGTCTCTCGACACGCGTCGAGGACGGTCGCGGTGCCGAGGACGTTCGTTTCCACAAAGTCGAGCGGAGTGTCCACGCTGCGGTCGACGTGAGACTCCGCGGCGGCATGGATCACCGCGTCCGTGCGCTCGACGAAGGGGCGGACCGCCGCGGCGTCGCGCACGTCACCCTCCACGAACGTGAACCGCTCGTCCGCGTCGTGGTCCTCCAGGTTCGCGCGGCTTCCCCCGGTGGAGAGCCGGTCGAGCACCGTCACGCGCGTGTCCGGGTCGAGCATCAGGAGATCCACCACGTGCGAGCCGATGAAGCCGGCGCCCCCCGTCACGAGGACCGACCGCACGCCGCTCACTTGAACTCGATGTCCCAGCTGTACGGGATCTCCGGCGCGTCCCAGGGCATGCGGGACTCGTCGGGGGAAGCGTGGTTATAGGGCTCGCTCGCGGCGTTGATCACGATCGCCTCCTCGGTGGAGACGCACTTCCATCCGTGGTGCACGCCCGCCGGAACGCGAACGAGCATGGGATTGTGGTCGCCGAGGAAATACTCCCTGAGCGTTCCCCGCGTCGGAGAGTCGTCGCGGCCGTCGAAGAGGACGAGCTTCACCATGCCCTTGACGCAGCAGAAGTTGTCGTCCTGCACCTTGTGGAGATGCCACGCCTTCACGACCCCCGGATACGTGGTCGTCATGTAGACCTGGCCGAACTTGCGGAAGCCGTCGTCGTCGGCGCGGAGGATCTCCATGAGGCGGCCGCGCTCGTCGGGATGCACCGTGAGCGGCTTCTCCCACACGCCGTCGATCCGGTCCGCCACGTCGCCTCCTCAGGACGTGCGAAGTCTACCGTCCGGGCTCTCGCGCAGCGCCTTCCGCGGCCACGGCGTGGAGGACCTCCGCGGTCTCGCGTGCGGTGCGGTCCCAGGTGAAGGAGCGGGCACGCTCGGCGCCGGCCTCACGCAGACGCGAGCGCAACTCCGCGTCCGTCAGCACCCGCTCGATCCCATCCGCGATCGCGTCGGCGCTGACCGGATCCACGAGGAGAGCCGCCTGGCCCGCGATCTCCGGAAGGGATGACCGGTCCGAGGTCACGACGGGAGTTCCGGCCGCCATCGCCTCGAGCACGGGGAACCCGAACCCCTCGTACGTCGACGGATACACGAGCGCCTCCGCCCCGGCGAGGAGCGCGGCTTTGTCCTCCTCGGAGACGTACCCGGTCCGCACGACCCGATCCCGGACACGTTCCGGAAGCGACCGCACCACCGCGTCGAGATCGCGGCTCGCGCCGGGATCACGTGCGACCCCTCCTCCCGCGAGAACCAGGGAGACGCCGAGGTCCTGCGGAAGCCCGGCGAACGCGCGCACGAGCGCCGGGAGGTTCTTCCGGCGCTCCACCCCTCCGACGAAGAGGACGTACGGACCGTCGAGGCCGTGGCGGCGACGAACGGCGCCGACGTTCTCCTCCGTCGCGTCCGCCGCCGGCTCCACGCCGAGCGGCACCACCTGGATGCGTTCGGTGACGACGTGGAACCGTTCGACCAGATCGTCGCGGGTCGCGGCGGAGGGCACCAGGATCCGGCCGGCCCGCTCGAGCCCCCGTCGGAACCCCGCGTGCCACCGAGGACTGAGATGCGTCGCCGTCTCGGGGAACAGAGCGAACGCGATGTCGTGGATCGTCACGACGAAGGGGCGTCCCGTCGGCGGCGCGATGAAGTTCGGCGCGAACAGCACGTCGAACGACGCCAGCCATTCCACCCGAGGCACGCGGAGACGCGACGCGATCGGAGAGAACAACCTCGCGGGGAACCGCGAGGCATGCTCCGCGAAGTTGCCCCTCGCGGAGCCTCGGCCCGCATCAGGGAAGAGCGGTCGGCGCCTGAAGAGCCCCTTCGCATGCAGGTACCAGGCGAGGTACTGCGTCTCGGGGTCGACGGCCGGCAGCCGGTGCAGGAGATGCCACGCGTACCAACCGACGCCCGTCTTCTCCGCGTCGATCGCGGGCCGGGCGTCGATCGCTACGCGCATCGCGCGCGTCAGGAGAGCTCGAGCTGGCTCTGGTCTCCGACGATCAGCCGGTGGACGCCGTCGGCGCTTCCGCTCGGACGGACCTCCACGTGTCGGCCGAGGATCGAGTCCGCGAGATGTCCGACGCCTTCGATGCGGCAACCCTCCAGCACGATTGAGTTCTCGACGCGGCTCGCGGAGATGCGGCACCCGCTCCCGACGGAGGTGCACGGGCCGATCGTCGCGTCCTCGATCGTCGTGCCGCGGCCGATGATGACGGGTCCCTCGAGCCGCGAGCGGACGACCTTCGCGCCCTCCTCCACGACGACGCTGCCGGAGAGGGAGGAGTCCGCGTCGATCTCGCCGTCGGTGCGCGGCTCCTGATTGGTGAGCATCATCTTGTTGGCCTCCAGGAGGTCCTCCGGCCGTCCGGTGTCCTTCCACCAGCCGGTCACCATCTCCGCGCGGACGGTCTTTCCCTCGTCGATCAGCAGCTGGATCGCCTCCGTGATCTCGAGCTCGTTCCGCCACGACGGTTTGAGCCGGTCGATCGCGTCGAACACGGTCGGATCGAACAGGTACACGCCGACGAGCGCGAGGTCGGAGACGAACGTCTGCGGCTTCTCCACGAGGCGCACGACGCGATCGCCGTCGAGCTCCGCAACGCCGAAGTGCTCGGGCTCCGGAACGCG
>JBJMLP010000028.1:0-3033 GCA_045805245.1 Actinomycetota bacterium
CCATCGCGCTGGAGGAGGAGGCGCTCGTGTTCGAGTCCTCCGACGGCAGCCCCGGAGAGCGGATCGCGCTCGCGGACGTTCGCCGCGCGAAGCGGATCCGAGGCTCGCCGGTGCTCGTCGTCCACTACATCACGGCGTCGGAGGAGGCGCGTGCCGCGTTCTACTTCGCGAAGCCCCCGCCCATCGAGCCGGAAGGCGTGAAGAAGCGCAAGGCGCGAAGGCAGGCCGTCCACTACCTGGAGATGTCCAACGTCGACATCAAGGATGAGGTCAGGGCCTGGGAGCGGGCGATCCGGGATGCGATGAAGACGGCGAGAGAAACGGGTTCGGCCTCGGCGGGATAGGACCCGGGGAGGATCAGGCCTCGGCGGCCTGCGTCTCCGAGATCGAGGCGTACCGGCGCTTGCCCGCGGAGTGGAACTCCACAACTCCGGGACGGAGGGCGAACAGCGTGTCGTCTCCTCCACGGCCGACGCCGGAGCCCGGATGGATCCGCGTGCCGCGCTGGCGGACGATGATCGAGCCTGCGGTCACCTGCTGACCACCGAACGCCTTGACGCCGAGCCGCTTGGACTCGGAGTCCCGTCCGTTGCGCGACGAGCCGCCGCCCTTCTTGTGCGCCATGGGGTTCTACCGTACCAAAGAGCTATTCGGCGGCGTCCGCGGCCGGCTCGGTCTCCGCGTCGTCCGCTTTCTTCCGCGGGGCGCGGGAGGAGCCGAGCCCGATCTCGCCGATCTCGATCAGCGTCATGGTCTGTCGATGACCCTGGCGCTTGGAGTACCCGGTCTTCGGCCGGTACCGGAAGACCTTGACCTTCTCGCCCTTATGCTCGCCGAGGAGCTTCGCCTCGACCGTCGCCTTCGCGATGTCCTTGCCGACATGGCTCTTGCCGTCGTCGTCCACCACGAGGAGCGGCGTGAACGTGATGCTGTCGCCGTCGTCAGTGCCGAGGAGCTCCACCTCGAGCACGTCTCCCGTCTTCACCTTGTGCTGCTTTCCGCCACTCTTGATCACGGCGTACATGGGGCCCTCCGTTGCCTCGTTCCGAGGCGTCGTCGTCAGATGTCGTGCGTCACCAGTATGCCGCGACCCTCACAGGTCGGGCAGACCTCCGAGAAGGACTCGAGCAGCCCGGCGGAGACGCGCTTGCGCGTGACCTCCAGAAGCCCGAGCGGCCCGATGTCGAAGACCTGGGACCGCGTCTTGTCCTGAGCCATGACCTCCTGGAGCGTGTCGCGGACCTGGTTCTTGTTGTCCTCGAGCAGCATGTCGATGAAGTCGATGATGATGATCCCGCCGATGTCGCGCAGACGCAGCTGTCGCGCGACCTCCGTTGCGGCCTCCAGGTTCGTCTTGACGACGGTCTCCTCCAGGTTCCGCTTGCCGACGTGCTTGCCGGTGTTCACGTCGATCACGGTCATCGCCTCGGTGCGCTCGATCACCAGGTAGCCGCCGGACGGGAGCCACACCTTGCGATCCAGACCCTTATGGATCTGCTCAATGACGTGGTACTCCTCGAACACCGGAAGCTTGCCCTGGCGGAAGTGCACCTTCTCCAGGAGATCGGGCGCCACGTCGGCGAGATACTCATGCACCCGTTCGTGGATCCGCGGCGAGTCGGTGACGATCTCCCGGAACTCGCCGTCGGTGAACAGGTCGCGCACGACGCGGACGGTGAGCTCCGGCTCCTCGTAGAGGAGATACGGCGCCTTCGCCTTCTTCGAGCGCTTCTGGATCGACTCCCACTCCTCCTCGAGCCGCGCCACGTCGGCGGCGAGCGCCTCTTCGGAGGCTCCGTACGCCGCGGTCCGGACGATGAGGCCGTGGTTCTCCGGCTTGAGCTTCTTCACGATCGCCTTGAGCCGCCGGCGCTCGTCATCCGGGAGACGTCGGCTGATGCCGGAGACCTGGGAGTTCGGAACGAGCACCAGATACCGGCCGGGAAGGCTGATCTGCGCGGTGAGCCGCGAGCCCTTGCCGCCCATCGGGTCCTTCGTGACCTGCACGAGGATCGACTGACCGCTCTTGAGCACCTGCTCGATCCGCGGCGCGGGTCCCTCGAGGTCCTCGTCGGAATAGTTCACCTCTCCCGCATAGAGCACGGCGTTGCGACCGCGGCCGATGTCGACGAACGCGGCCTCCATCCCCGGGAGAACGTTCTGCACCCGGCCGAGGTAGACGTTGCCGACCATCGACCGTGCGCCCTGCCGCGTGACGTAGTGCTGGACGAGGTCGCGTCCCTCGAGCACCGCGATCTGGTCGCGATCACCGTTCTCGGTGAGGACCATGACCATGTCCTCGTCCTGGCGGATGACCGGCGTCGGCTCGCGGCGGCGGCGGATGCCCGTCCGGCCGCGCCGGAGTCTCGTCGGACCGGAGGTTCCGACGGGTTCGCGCGTCCGTCGGCGGGTCGCCGGCTTCGCGTCGTCCTTCGCGGCCTCCGCGGCAGGCTTCGCCTTGGCCCTCGTGCGGGTGGCGGCGGGCTTCTCCTCGTCGGTCTTCGTGGAGCGTCGCCGGCGCGGCTTCGGCTTCTCCTCGGCATCGGTCGTGTCGCCGGCGTCCGTCGTTTCCGCTTCGCCGGTCTCCGTTTTCGCGCTCGTCGAGCGTCGTCTGCCTCCACGGGAACGCCGTCGCTTCGGAGCGGCCTCAGGATCCGTCGTCGCGCCGGTGTCGTCGTGCGGCGCGGCGTCGGCCGGCTCTTCGGCGGTTTCGTTTGGCGCGCCGCCGAGCTCTGTCTCGGTTTCTGCGTCGGCGGCCGGCTGAGCGGCCTTCGAGCCTCCCCGGCCCCGGCCGCCGCGACGGCGCCTCCTCGCGGCGGGCTTCGCGGCTCCGTCGACGGTGGGATCGCTCATCGCCGCCGTGTCCTCCCCGGCGCGGTCGGAGGAGGTCTCCCCGGCACCGGCCTCGGTCGGATCGTCGCTCTCCGCGGTGGCGCTCTCCTTCTTGGAGGAACCGGAGCCGCGCCGGCCCCGGCCACCTCTCCGCCGCCGACGGCGGGGGGCGCCGTCCGGGGACGCGCCGTTGGACTCGGC
>JBJMLP010000029.1:0-8395 GCA_045805245.1 Actinomycetota bacterium
CTATTCGATCGGATCCCAGGGCACCGCGGCGTATACCTCCTCGAGGCGTCGCATGGGATCCAAGGCGATCTCGATTTCCGTGTCGTTCAACGCGCTCACCGCCCCGATCCCGCGCGCGCTCGTCAGGAACGCGCCGTCGAGCGCAGAGATGTCTTCGACACGGACCCGTTTCCGCCGAACCGTCACGCCCCGATCCGGAAGCCGCTCCTCCAGCAGCTGCATCGTGACGCCGTGGAGGAGCGGCGCATCGGGCCAGACAACGGTGTCGCCCTCGAAGAAACCGATGTTCGCCATGGAGGTTTCCGACACCGCGCCGTCCTCTGCGGTCAGGAGGGCGTCGTCGTAGCCCTCGCGTTGGACCTCGTCCCGGTAGCGGCCCTGTTCGGTGACGACGTGCTTCACGTGCGCATCCGGGCGTTGATACCGGACCGAGCGCAGACGCTGTGGCGAGGCGAGCTCGGCGGGCGGTTTGACCGTGATCACCACCCGCGGTTCGCCGGGAGATGCGTACACGTACACGCGGACGGAGGCATCCTCCGTTCCATCGAGAGCGGAACGGATCAGCGCGAGGATCCGGTCACGGTCGACGTCGACCGCGAACCGTTCTCGGCTGCTGTTCACGAGGCGCCGAAGGTGGAGATCCAGCCCGCGCGTCGCTCCGTCTCGCACCTGCATCGCGGTGAAATGACCGTATGCCGAGGCGACCCGGTCGAGTTCCTCCGGCGTTGCCGGAGTGCCGTCGATCTCCGTGCGGTCGATATCCGGCATCCGGCGAGTGTATGCGTGTCCGGCGCAGGCTTCTCGGCTGAGGACGCGGGCTACAGTGCCGGGATGGTGGAACGGAGCTCGACGGATCGCGTCCGGGCGGTCTACGACCGGCTCGCGGATCGCTACGACCGCGGCATGGGGCTCCTGGATCGGCTCGTCAAGGTCGAGCACGCTCGACGCTGGATCGCGTCGCGAGCGCGCGGGGACGCGCTCGATGTCGGCGTCGGCACCGGCCTGAACCTTCCGCACTACGGAAACGACGTCGTCCTGACCGGCGTCGACCTCAGCCCGGCGATGCTCGCACAGGCGCGGCGGCGAGCGGAGCAGCTGGGGCGCCCCGTGACGCTCCACGAGGCCGACGCGCAGTCACTCCCGTTCGGCGACGGAGCGTTCGACACGGTGGTCTTCGGACTGTGTCTCTGCTCGATCCCGAACGATCGCCTGGCGGTTGCGGAGGGCGCGCGCGTTCTCCGTCCCGGAGGACGGCTGCTCCTGCTGGAGCACGTGCGCAGCTCCAAGGCGCCGATCCGGTCCGTTCAGCGGCTGCTGGATCCCCTCTCCGTCCGTTTCCAGGCCGACCACCTCACGCGCGAGCCGCTCGACCACGTTCGCGCGGAGGGCCTGCAGGTCGACGAGGTCGAGCGGTGGGCGCTGGGCGCGATGCAGAGAGCGAGCGCACGGAAGCCCGAGCGGTGATGCGGACGTCCGCGATGTGGCACGGATCGAGCGTCGAGCGCCTCGCCGCTGCCGGCTGCGTTGCTCCGGAAGAGGAGGCCCGTGAACTCGCGGCAGGTGCGCCCGATGACCACGTGCTCGAGGAGTGGCTCCGTCGCCGCGAGCGCGGAGAGCCGCTCGCGTGGATCACGGGCACGACGACGTTCTGCGGCCGGACGATCCGCGTGGATCCGGGCGTGTACGTCCCGCGCTTGCAGAGCGAGGAGCTCGCGCGCCGCGCCTCCGCGTTCCTTCCCGACCGTGGGCGCGCGCTCGACCTGTGCACGGGCTGCGGAGCGATCGCCGTCACGATGAGCGAGACGCGGCCGTCGGCGATCGTGATCGGTGTGGACCTCGATCCGCGCGCCGCGGCGAACGCGCGACGGAACGGCGTCGGTGCGCTTCGCGGGAACCTCGGCGACGCCTTGCGCTCGAAGGGGTTCGACATCGTGACGTGTGTTGCCCCGTACGTCCCGACGAGAGAGCTCCGGCTCCTTCCGTCCGACGTGACCCGCTACGAACCTTCGCTCGCCCTCGACGGAGGCGACGACGGTCTCGCTGTCCTCCGCGGGGTCGTCGTGTCGGCGGCGCGCCTGCTCCGGCCCGGCGGGCGCCTGCTCGTGGAGGTCGGCGGCTCGCAGGACCGAGGACTTCGGTCGGCGCTGAGCGACTCCGGGTTCGGAAACGTGGAGACGTGGTTCGACGAGGCCGGCGACCTCCGAGGGCTCCTCGCAGAGTTCGGGTGAGCGGTGGCGCTACGGCGTTGTCGGTGGGACGGACGCCGGCGCCTGGGTCACCGTCGACGGCGTGGTCGACGGGACGGTCACTCCGGCCGACGCGCTCGCGCCGGTGGTCGGAACGGTCGCTCCGGGCGACGTGCCCGGGGCGGTCGACGGCACGGTCGCGGACGGGGACGTCGTGGTCCCCGTCGCCGAGGCCGCCGCGGTCGCGCCCGCGCGAAGGGTCACTGCCTGCCTCGCCGCTCCCGTCTGCGGAACGCTCACGATCGTGCATCCGCTTCCGGAGGCAGCGACCGGGTTGCAGATCGGAACGTGGTGTCCCGCGAACCACACGCGGATCGCGAGGAACGCCGCGTCGCCGTTGACCGCGAGCGAGTCGTCGATGCGCGCGAGACCGGACGCCGAGCCCGTCGTGGTCACGCGTCCGATCGTCACGCCGCGCAGGTCGCTGCCGGAGGTGAACGTCCGGGCGTCCATGATCAGGTGGTCGCTCCGTCCCACGTTCCGAGCGGCGAACGCGACGTGCGCGACGGTCGGATTTGCGCTCGTCGTGAAGGAGATCCTCGGCGCCGGCGCGGGCGGCGCCGTGACGGAGCTCGCGATCAGACCCGCGATGAGGACGACGAGGAGCGCGACCATGGCGAGGGCCGCGGCGCTTCCCGTCGTCCACCACTGGAGCTCGAGCCGCCGCTGATAGACGGCGCGCACGTCGTAGAGGTCGTCGAGGTTGCCGCGGACGGTCGTCGGCTGGAGGAGACCCCAACCGGCGAGGACCATCGACGCGGCGACGAGGACGATCGAGAGCCCGAGCCAGAAGGCGGCGTCGCGGATGAGGAAGCTCAAGCCCCCGGAGAGCCAGCCCGCGAGCGCGAAGCCGATCGTCGCGACGACGATGCCGAGGAGCACGAACCGCAACCGTCGGTCCGAGCGCGCCGCCTGGCGCGCGGGGTCGAGATCCGTCGCGGCGTCCTCCTCCACCATCGCGTCGCGGGTGCTCGGCAGGGTTCCGTAGACGATCGGAGGCTCGTGCTCTCCGGTTCCGGTGAAGAGGACGGGGTGCGCCAGTTCCTCGGGAGGAACGTCGGGGCACTCGACGATCACGCGCCACGGACCCGTCGCGACGTCCATCGGAGCGGCGTACGGAGCGGTCCGCCGGATGGCCTCGACGAGTGACTCCTCGTCCGTTCGCGTGGCGGCGAGCCGCTGCGCGAGCTCGATCACGGAGAACACGCCCTGAGGAAGCGTGCGCGTCTCCTGCTCGATCGGCGTCGCGGTGCCGACGCGCTCGGTCGAGGTTCCGTAGGTTTCGTACGGCGCTGGCTCTCCGAGCACGACGACCTCATCGGTCTCGGGAGCGGACTCGGGCTCGGGATCGATGTAGCGGGCGAGAAGGCTGCCGACCACCGGCTCGGCGGTCCGAAGGTCGTCCACTTGATACATGCCCGGCCGGCGCTCCACACGGCCGTCCGCGACGAGAACGACCGGACCGTCGTGCGGGTTCGGATCTCCCGTGAGCACGCGGAGGACCGAGCGCGTGCGCTCGGCCGGATCATCCTCCGGAAGCGCCTGCACGCGGCCGAGGACATCTTCGGTGATGGCGAGGCACACGAGGGCGCGGGGCGGGAACTGACGCTCGAGCCGCACCTGCGGCGTGACGTCGACCGGTCCGGGAGCGTCGGGCGCTCCGTGGCTGGGGTGACCACAGAGGTATCGAGTCATGGGATCGCAGTTCTACTACCCGGATACGTTCCACCGCAACCGATGCGAGCGCCGACAAGGTCAAAGTTCCCTTGAACCGGGTAGGCACGCTTCAGGCACGGCTCCTCCGAAGAGGAGCAGGCACGCCGCGATCCGGGTGCCAACCACACCCGTTTCCGTGGTGCTCGCCCGGTCGCGCCGCTCCGCCTCGCGTCCTACGCTCGACCGGCGATGGAGATGGAGACGGCCGCGCCGGCGGCGGATAGGGGCCGAAAGACCTCGCGCCGCAGACGCATCGCGTGGACGATCTTCCTCGCGAGCGCCGCCTGGGTGGCGGTCGGCTCGACGCTGCTGCTCGTCGGTCTCGCGAACGGTTCGCTTCCGGCGAGAGGGGTCCTCTCGCAGTTCACGCTCCTGGTGCCCGCCGCGGCATTCTCGATCGTCGGGCTGATCGTCGCGCTCCGGCAGCCGCGGAACTCCTGCGGATGGCTGATGCTTGCGATCGGCGCGATGTGGAGCGTCGGAGTCAGCCCGCCGGGCCCGGAGGGTTCGACGCTCTCTTGGGCGACCACGTGGGGATGGGTGCCGCCCTTCGGGCTGATGGCGATCCATCTCCCGCTCCGTCTTCCGGACGGGCAGCTCGCGTCGCCCCGATGGCGCTGGGTCTCGCGTGCCGGAACCGCCGCGATCGTCATCACGTGCGTCGGGCTCCTGTTCGACCCGGAGGTCAAGGGCAACCCGATCGCGAACGAACGGCTGGCCGCGATCGGCGCGATCGGGCTCCTGCTGATGGCGGTGACCGCGATCCTTGCGATCGCGTCGGTCGTGGTTCGCTCGAGGCGCGCGGACGCGGACGAACGACATCAGATCCGATGGATCGCGATCGGCGCCGCCGCGTTCCTCTCCGTTTGGCTCGTCACGCTCGTCATCAGCTTCGCTTTCAGCCCGCCGAGCGGCCCCGATCTCATCATCAGTGCGATCGCTCTCGCCTTCTATTCCGCGATCCCGGTGTCGATCGGCATCGCGATCCTGCGGTACCGCCTCTACGACATCGACGTCGTCATCCGCAAGGCGCTGATCGTCGCCGTCTTGGCTGCCGTGTTCGTGCTCGTGTACGCACTCGTCGTGGGCGGCGTCGGGGCCCTCGTCCAGACGTCGAACAACTCCGCTCTGTCGTTCGCCGCGGCCGTCGTGGTCGCGGTCCTGTTCCAGCCCGTGCTGTTCCGGGCGCGTCGGTTCTCCGATCGCGTCGTCTACGGCAAACGCGCATCGCCGTACGAGGTCTTGGCGGAGTTCGGCGACCGGTTGTCGGAGACGTACGCGGCCGACGACGTGCTTCCGCGGATGGCGCGTGTCCTCGCCGAAGGCGTCGGCGCCGATCGCTCGCGCGTATGGCTCTCCGTCGGAGACGAGCTGCGGCCGGTCGCGTCGTGGCCGTCCGATGCGGACCCCGGTCGCCCCGACGACCATCGCACCGAGGTCCGGCATCAGGGAGAGCTCCTCGGAGCGCTCTCGGTCGCGATGCCCGCGAACGATCCGATGGATCCCGCGAAGGAGAAGCTCGTCGCCGACCTCGCCGCGCAGGCAGGCCTCGTCCTGCGGAACGTCCGCCTGATCGAAGACCTGCGCGCGTCGCGCCAACGGCTCGTTGCGGCGCAGGACGAGGAACGCCGCAAGCTCGAGCGGAACATCCACGACGGCGCGCAGCAGCAGCTGGTGGCGCTCGCCGTGAAGACGCGCCTCGCGAAGACGCTGACCGAGCGTGATCCCGCGAAGGCGGAGGAGATGCTGAGTCAGATGGAGACGGAGATGCAGCAGGCCCTCGAGGATCTCCGCGACCTCGCGCGCGGGATCTATCCGCCGCTGCTGGCGGATCAGGGCCTCGCCGCCGCGGTGGAGTCCCAGGCGCGCAAGGCGACGATCCCGGTCGAGGTCGTGCCGGACGGCGTCGGCCGCTATCCGCAGTCGGTCGAGGCGGCCGTGTACTTCTCCGTCCTCGAGGCGCTCCAGAACGTCGCGAAGTACGCGAACGCGTCACACGCATCCGTCCGCCTCGGGCAGAACGGAACGACCCTCACGTTCGAGGTGCTCGACGACGGCGCGGGATTCGACCCCACGTCCACCGGCTACGGCACCGGACTGCAGGGGATCGCCGACCGGCTGGCGTCGCTGAACGGCATCCTCCGAGTGACGTCGGCCGTCGGTTCGGGAACCACCGTGTCCGGCGCGATCCCGCTCGATCCGCCGGCGGTCTGACGCGGGAGCCTAGGCCTTCCGTACCTTGCCGGGAGCTCCGGCGAGGCCCCATACTGCTGCCGCCGGAGAGACGCTCCGACACATGTGGAGGAGGAGACCGCGTGGGCCTGTTCAAGCAGATCAAGGACATGAAACAGACGGTTGCGGCCGCGCCGGAGATGATCGAGCAAGCGCAGCAGATGGCCGCCAACGCGCAGCAGATGCAAGCGCAGCAGGCGGCAGCGACCCAGCAGACCGAGCAGCAGGCCGCGGCGGCGACCGGGCCGGACTTCGAGCCCGTCTCCGGCGTGAGCCTCGAGCAGTTCGCGGAAGTCTCCAAGGGCCTCGCCGCGGTCAACTACGACCAATCGCAGGCGCCGGCGATCGCGGCGACGAAGGGCATCTCCGGTGAGAACTGGCAGGCAGCGGTGGACGGTTGGAACGCGCGCATCAAGGCCAACCCCGCCGTCGCGAAGCGCTTCAACGCGCTGTACATGGGCCGCGCCTGATGGGGTTCTTCAAGGACGTCCACAAGCTCTCCCAGCAAGCGAAGGAGATCGACAAGACCTGGGATCCGGGTCAGCAGGCGCGTGACGCGACCGAGCGCATGAAGCAGATGAACCAGCAGATGGCGGCCGCGAACGCCGCAGCCACCGCTCCACCGACGGACGCCGTGGAAGCGACCGCGTCGGTCGTCTCCGTCGGTCAGACCGCCGGGATGATGAACATGGATCCGATCATGCCGGTGGAGCTCCTGATCGAGCAGGACGGGATGCCGCCGCGTCCCGCGTCGGCATCGATCATCGTGCCGATGGCGCAGCTGAGCCGTGTGGTTCCGGGCGCGTCGCTGCCGGTGAAGGTCAGCCGCTCCGACCCGAACTCGATCGCGGTCGACTGGAGCGCGCCCGCTTAGGAGAACGGTGTCTGCGAGCCGGTCTCCGAGATCGGCGACGGAGCCGCACCCGGGTCGGAATCTCGTTCCGCCTCCCAATCGATCACGACCTTGAGCGGGTCGTTCGGGTCGGACTTCGTCCGCAGCGACCTTCCGGGCGTGAGTGTTCCTGCCACCTCCTGCGGAACGACCTCCTTGTGCGTGATCAGGTAGGGAGGCTTTCCCGGGAGGTGGAGTCGGAGCTGTATCGCGAGCTGGGGCTGTTTGTGCACGACGACTCCGGTTGGTTGGACGGCCTCGATCGTGGCGTTCCCCGTAATCCCTGCGTTGCGGATGCGTTCGTCGTCGTCCTTCTCCTCGTCGTTGCCCCAGCCGAGGACGAGCAGCAGCAGCCCTCCGAGGGCCATGATCACGCCGGTCACGATGAAGGAGACGCGGATGACCGGAGCCGCCCAGGCGATCACCAGGAACGCGGCGGCGGCCACCTCCATCGCGATCCCGCCGATCAGGAGCCCCCAGTTCGCGCGCTCGCTCCAGCTGAGGCTGCTGCCGCTCATCGGTCGGGGAACCTAGCCTCGGGCCTGCGTCTCTGCAACTCCTCGGTGTCCTCTGCGGTCCATCGCT
Source organism: Actinomycetota bacterium (assembly GCA_045805245.1). GTDB lineage: Bacteria > Actinomycetota > UBA4738 > UBA4738 > JBJMLN01 > JBJMLN01. Next base: position 7,672 of record JBJMLP010000029.1, read on the forward strand.
TCGCGAGCTCGCTGGCGGGATCGAAGAAGGCTCCGGCGGGTCGCGCGTGCGCATGCCAGTGCTCGGGGATCCTGCGGCGCTCGGTGTCGATCCAGAAGCCCTCCGCTCCGTAGCGCGCGGCGGCGACCCGCTCGAGCGCGCCGAGGAGCCGACCCTCGACATCGTCGTCCTCCGGAAGACCGTGCGTTCGCCAGACCACCATCGGCGTCGCGCACACCATGCAGTCGGCGATCCAGCACTCCCCGTCCTCGAAATGCCAAGGCGTGATCCGCTCGGCCGAACAGAGCAGGCACTCCTCAGAAGGAGACGTCGGCGTGGAGCTGGATCCGGTCACCCGTCTGCACGCCGCGATCCGCGAAGAAGCCGCGGTTGACCTCGACCGCGCCGACGTACGGCGACGAGGAGCGATACAGCGGACACGGGTCGGCGGCGCATGGGCTCATGTCGAGCATATCGACGATCTCGTGGCGCGAGTTCCAGAACGCGACGGAGAGGGGGATCCTCGTGTTCTTCATCCAGAACGCCGCCGTGGTCGGCTGCTCGGAGACGAACACCACCCCCGCGTCCTCCGGGAGACGGGTCTGTCCCATCAATCCCTGCGCTCTGGCTTCGGCGGTGCCGGCGGTGCGCACGTCGAGGTCCACCGGCCCTTTGCTCGTCTGGATGCGCAGGGAGCCCCGGCCGAACTCCGGCGCGGCCGAGGATCCGCACGCTGCGAGAACCA
>JBJMLP010000030.1:0-6159 GCA_045805245.1 Actinomycetota bacterium
CCCTCCATCGGATGCGGATCCTGTTCTCGTTCGGCGGTGGTCTCGGCCACGCGAACCCGATGGTGCCGATCGCTCGGGCGTGCGAGTGCTACGGGATCATCCGAGCCGAGCTGGATCTCGCTCTGCCAGGAGCGCTCGAGGCTCCGATCTAGAGGGCCAGTCCGCAGCCCCGCGCGCGAGACAGCGGCCCGCGTACTCCCCCGTCAGTCTCGCGCCGAGACCAGGTCGTCGCGCTCGTCCAGCTCGCCGCCGGCCCGCTGGTCTCGCCACCGCGCGACCGCGTCGCTGAGCGTGGGCAACAGCGCCCCGTGGACCGACCGGAGCGCCGGGAGCCGTGCCGCTCCAGGATGTACTCCGGCCGCGGATGGGTGCGAGAGCCACATCTCGAGCGGCATCTCCCCCTGGTTGGCGAGGTGCCAGACGCCACGCTCCCCGTCGATCAGGAGGTCGAGCGTCGCCTCGATCGCGTCGGCCACGTAGGTCGGCGACACGATCGCGTCGCGCGAGCCGCTCGCCGAGGACCGGAGGGTTTTCGCGAACGGTTCGGTTCCACAGCCGGCACCTCCGAACAGCGCTCCGGTTCGGATCACGAGTGCGCCGGGATGCGCTTCCGAGACCGCCCGCTCTCGAGCGAGCGCGATCGAGCCCGCCTCGTCGAGCGGCACCGGGATCTCGGACTCGGCGTGCGCCCGGCCGTCGGGCATCCCGAACACCGCCGCCGAGGAGAGCATCACGAGCGGGAGGCCACCTTCCGCGCATCGCGCCGCGAGGACCTCTCGTCGGGGACGGCGCATACGTCCGGGCGGGACGGCATATGGAACCCAGATCGGTGTCTGAGCGTCGACGACGCTCCAGGCTCGGTCGAGATCGTCGAGCTCGTCCGCGGCGTGCGCGACTCGCAAGGACAGGGCCCTGATGCGGCAGGCGTCCTCGAGGGCCTCCGTGAGGAGCGAGGGCGGCCCGACGACCAGGATCGAGCGTTCGCTGCGTCGCGCCCGAGCCTCCGCGGGAGGCGCCTCGCTGAACGCCGCCGGAACGACGGGATAGTGGTACCGGTCGGAACGCCTCCACCATCCCGGCGCATCGAGCGCCGGATGGTCGAACGAACGATCCTCCGCGAGGGATCGCATCAGCGTGGCGACCGCCGTCGCGCGCGGCTCCGGACCGCGGACGTCGAACGGGCCCGGCTCATAGTGCTTGCCGATGTCCGTGACGAGGCGGTTCCAGTCGAACGACCCGAACGTGGACCAGACGGTGACCGCACGAACGTCGATGCCCTCCGACCGGAGCGATGTCGACACGTCCCATACCTCACGGAGCCATCGGAGCTGCTCCTCGCGTGTGCTTCCGAGATGCGCTTCCGTGACGGCGAGCGGGCGGCGGTATCGGCTCCATGCCTCAGAGAGGACACCGCGCCAGCCCGCAAGCTCGTTGAAGACGCGGACCGCCTCGATGTCGGCGTAGTCGTCGACGCCGTTGGACGTGTGATGGTGCGCCGGATACCGCCCGAGGCGCTCGTCGAGGAACCGCTCGCTCGTGACGTAGTGGTCGATGCCGAAGATGTCGGGCGGACACGGGTCGTCGGCGAGCTCACGGAGCCATCTCCGGCTCTCGTCGTCCGTGTCCAGCAGCGACCACATCGGATGTTCGGGCGTAACCCTGCCGCACAGGAGGTCGAAGCTCAGCCACCTCCGTTCGTTCTCGAACTCGGCCTGATAGGCCAAGCGGGCGGTGCTGTGCGCCCGGCCGAGATCGTCGTTGAGGACGAGCTCCGCCGAAGGATTGACGACCCGAACCTCTCGCATCGCGAGGGCTACGGCCCGGCACTGTGCGAGCAGGATCCGGGCGAATGTGCGCGGGTCGCGTGCATGCGGATACCAAACGCCGTACAGACCGGCGAAGCGCGCCGTCGTCAGCGGCTCGTTGATCGGCGCGTAGGAGTCGGTATCGGGATAGCGCTCCGCGAACGAACGCGCATAGCGTGCGAAACGCTCCGGAAAGGCGGGGTCGAGGAGTGATGTCCCCGTCGGTCCGTTCCCGTGGTGGAGAAGGCCCACGATCGGACGGATGCCGAGCTGACGCAGTCGGCGGATGCGTTCATCGGACCAGCTCCAATCCGCGTCGCCGTTCGCGACCACGCGCTCCCAGAGGACCGGGTAGCGCACGGCGGAGACGCCAAGGCTCGCGATCAGGTCGAGATCCGAGAGCCGGGTGGCGTGGCCCGAGCGATCGAGCTGGTCGAACGTCCGGTCACCGACGCGGTTGTGCGTGCACTCGACCCCCGTCCAGAGCTCAAGCGATCGGTTCGAGGTTCGCCTCCTCGGGTACGGGCGAGCGCCGGCTGAGGATGCGGCGGGACAGCGCGAGCGCCTGGGCCACCACCTGGTCCATGTTGTAGTACTTGTACGTCGCGAGCCGCCCGGCGAACCAGACGTTCTGGGTCCCCGCGGCGAGCGCCTTGTATCGCTCGTAGCGGCGCGCGTTCTCGGGCCGCGGCACCGGATAGTACGGATCGCCGATGTCCGTCGGGTATTCGTAGACGACCGTCGTGCGGCGATGCTCCTGGCCGGTGAGCTTCTTGAACTCCGTGATGCGGGTGTAGTCGTGGTCGTTCGGGAAGTTGATCACCGGCCACTCCTGGAACTCCTCGTGATCCTCCGTTCGGAACTCGAACCGGAGCGATCGGTACGGCAGACGCCCGTAGCGGTGGTCGAAGTACTCGTCGATCGGACCGGTGAACACCATCTCCCGAAACGGGATCAGGCTCTGCACGTCGTGATAGTCGGGGTTGAGGATCACCGTGATGTTCGGATCGGCGAGCATCCGTTGGAACATCCGCGTGTACCCGTGGAGCGGCATCGCCTGCCAGCTGTCGTTGAAGTACCGGTCGTCGCGGTTCGTCCGAGTCGGAACCCTCGCGGTGACGGTCGCGTCGAGCTCCGAGGGGTCGAGCCCCCACTGCTTCCGCGTGTAGTTGCGGAAGAAGCGTTCGTAGAGATCGCGACCGACGCGGTTAAGGACGACGTCCTCCGAGGTCCGGACCATGTCGCGTCGCTCCGCGCGAGCGGCGAGGAAATCTTCGACATCGTCCTCCGTCAGCGACAGACCGTAGAGAGAATTGATCGTGTCCAGGTTGATCGGGATCGGATACAGCCCTCCGTCAACCGACGCGCGGACGCGGTGCTCGTAGGGACGCCATGCCGTGAACCGAGAGAGGTACCGGACAACTTCGGTGGAGTTGGTGTGGAAGATGTGCGGCCCGTAGCGGTGGATCAGGATGCCGGCGTCGTCGAACTCGTCGTAGGCGTTGCCCCCGATGTGGCTGCGGCGGTCGACGATCGCGACCCGAGCGCCTGCCGCGGCGAGACGTTCGGCGGTGACGCTTCCGGCGAAGCCCGCTCCCACAACGAGGAAGTCGAAGGGAGCACTCATGCCGCTCCCGGTGCGGAGGCGCTGTCGGTCACGCGAGCGATGTGGCCGCTCATCGCCTCCCATGTCCGGTCCCAGGAGGTGCGATCGAGCGCCTCCGCCGCCCGGCGGGCTCGTTCGCCCGCGTCCTCCTGCATCGCGTCCTCGATCGCCGCGATCCAACTCTGCGCGTCGTCGGCGATCCGGACGAGCCCGTCCTCGCCGTACGGGTGCACGACGTCGCGGATCGATGTGGACACGACGGGCTTGCCTCCCGCGAGGTATTCGAGGGTCTTCGTGGGACTGATGAACCGCGTGGAACGGTTCCGCGCGAACGGCATCGTCGCGACGTCCCATCCCGAGAGGTATCGAGGAAGCACCTCGTAGTCCTTCCGGCCGAGCCAGTGGACGTTCTCGGCGCGCGGCAGGTCCGCCGGGTCGACCTTGATCACTGGGCCGACGAGGACGAATTGCCAATCCCGCCGGGCGGCCGCGATCGCTTCGAGCAGCGCGAGGTCGAGACGCTCGTCGATCACCCCATAGAACCCGATCCGCGGCGAGGAGATCTCTCGTTGATCCTCCGGATCCCTGCCGGAGAGCCGCGCGCGTGCGAAGTGTTCGACGTCGACGCTGCTCGGAAAGAGATGGACGTTGGGATGCAGGCTCCGTCGCGCGTCGTACAGACTGCGTCCTCCAGTGAAGACCACGTCGGCGCGGTCGAGGAGCTCCGCCTCCAGGTCCCGAAGACGTTCCGGAGCGAAATCGAACCCCGCCAGGTCGTCCATGCAGTCGAAGACGATCGCCTCGGGCGCGAGATGGCGCGTGAACTCGAGCGCCATCGGCGTGTAGTACCAGAGGAGATAGCGTTCGATCCGTTCCGTTTCGATCAGCAGATCGACCAGCAGCCGCTGGAGGACGCTCGCGGCGGCGGCGTCGGTGCCGTCGGGCACATGCGGCTCGCAGACGGTGACGCCGGAGCCGACGTCACGGCGGTCGAGCCGCGCCTCGTCGCCGCCGACGATCGGCTCCTCGACGTAGAAGACGCGACGCTCTGCTCCGCATCGCGTGAGGAGATGCTGCGGGCGCTGGTAGACGAAGTTCCAGCGCAGATGCGACGCGCAGATGACGTCGAGAGAAGATGGAAGTGCCAAACCGGCATTTAGGCGTCGTTGTCTTCCGAGCGAAGCGACCATGCTGTGCAGGCTCCCTACCCGATACCCGGCGATCAGGACGGAAGCCGTCCTACCCAGAACCGCCCACTCCATTCCGTGTTCCGTTGAAATTCCGCCGTTCGTTCAACGAAAGACGTGCCGTTCGAGGAGCCTTCCGTTGGACACTCCTCGATGCCGCACTGAGGTTCGGTAATGCAGCGAACAAAGCGGATGGGCTGAGGCTCCGTAAGGCAGCGAACTGAACGACCGAAGGCCGCGCAATGCAGCCGACAGAGAACGAGCCGCTTCGTGTCGGTCAACGCTGGGTATGGAGCGGCCGTCATGGAACGTCGACGCCTCGGCTCCAACGGGCCCCAGGTCTCCGTCATCGGCTACGGTGCTTGGGGCGCCGGCGGAGAGATGTGGGGAGAGGACGTCCCCGCGGACCGCGTACGAGACGCGATGCGCAGCGCGATCGACGCCGGTGTGAACTGGATCGACACTGCGGAGGCGTACGGCGACGGCCGCTCCGAGATCCTCGCCGGCGACGTGGTGCGTGACCATCGCGACGAGGTTCTGATCTTCACGAAGGTCGCGCCCTTCGCGACGGGAACCCGGCCGGAGGAGGTCCACAAGGCGATCCGCGGCTCCCTGGAGCGGCTCGGCGTCGAGGCGATCGACCTCTATCAGATCCACTGGCCCGATGAGGAGCGTGTTCCCGTCGAGGAGACCTGGGGTGCGATGGCCGAGTGCGTCGACGAAGGGCTGGCACGAGCCATCGGCGTCTCGAACTTCGACCGGTCGCTCATCGAGCGGTGCATGGCGATCCGCCACGTGGACTCCGTCCAGAACGAGTGTTCCCTCCTCGCGCCTGAGGACCCGAGCCTCCTCCGATGGCTGGAGGACCAGGGCGTCGGGTTCCTCGCGTACGGTCCGCTCGCCTACGGACTGCTCACGGGCGCCGTGACGGAGGAGACACGCTTCTCCGACGACGACTGGCGGAGCGGCGAGCGTTGGCAGCTGGGTTACTACGAGAGGCTTTTCGCTCCCGGAGCGTTCGAGAAGAACCTCGCTGCCGTCGAGCGGCTGCGGGCAATCGCCCACCGCGAGGAAGTTCCGCTCGCGACGCTCGCGTTGCGCGCGCTCTGCTCCGTGGAAGGCGTGACGGCGGCGATCGCGGGAAGCCGGAATCCGGACCATGTGCGTTCCAATGCCGAGGCAGGCGATGTCATCCTCGCGCCCGATCTCGTCGAGGAGATCCTGCGAGCGGCCGCAGGATGACGGCGACTCGGGGCCCCTCCGGGGCCTCTTCGCCTGCGGGAGGCTGACGTCGAGTTCCAAGACTCCTGACTGGAACGATATCGAGAGCGGCCGCTTCAAAGGTGCGGCCATGAGCCGTTCTGTCCTGGACGACGCCTTCCTCCGGGCAACGTCGAGGACAATACCGAGCAGCACGACCGCGGCAGCAGAGCCTGCGATCTGGATTATCTGGGTCTGCATCGGCGTCGCCTTCTGCGGGTCTCGGGTGGCACGTGCCAGACGTTCACATGGGAAAACACAGGGCATGTGAGCACGTTCGGAAGTGGGCGGGCGTCTTTCC
>JBJMLP010000031.1:0-9513 GCA_045805245.1 Actinomycetota bacterium
GCGGTCGTGTTCCAGGAGAGCTTCCTGTTCGCGACGACGATCCGCGAGAACATCGCCCTCGGCCTCGACCTTCCCGACGAGGAGCTCTACCGCATCGCGCGATCGACGCGGGTGCACGGCTTCGTCTCGGAGCTCCCGGAGGGCTACGACACGCTCGTCGGTGAGCGCGGCATCACGCTCTCGGGCGGGCAACGCCAGCGGATCGCGCTCGCGCGTGCGCTCGCACGGCGGCCTCGCGTCCTGATCCTCGACGACGCCACGTCGGCGGTCGACCCCACGATCGAGGCGGCGATCCTCGGAAGCCTCGTCCGGGAGCTCGACACGACGCTCGTGGTCGTCGCCTACCGCGTCTCCACGATCGCGATGGCCGATCGCGTTCTCTGGCTCGAGGGCGGCCGCATCGAGGCCTCGGGGACCCACGCGGAGCTGCTCTCGCATCCCCGGTACGAGTCGATGGTGCGTGCGTACGAGCGGGGTGCCGCGTGATCGAGGGTGCTCGATGAACGCCGTCGACGGAGCGAGCCGATGAGCGCGACCCGCGAGAACGAGCGAGAGCCGTACGCGGAGGAGGACGTCCTCCCTCCGCTCGCCGAGGAGTTTCCCATGCCGCCCGAGCCGTCGGATCTGGACGAGCTCGACGAGCTGGAGGACCTCGAGCCGGTCGGCGGCCTGGGCGGAGCCGTCAGCGTCCTTCGACGAGGTCTCCGGGAGTCGCCGGAGATGCGTGTCGGCATCGGCTTCACGATCGCGCTCGCGCTCGCGGACACCGTCGGGCGATTGCTCATCCCGATCCTGATCCAGGTGGTGATCGACCACGGGATCAACGGGCCGGAGGGGTTCCGTCCCCGCTTCGTCTACGCCTCCTGCGCCGGCGCGGCCGTCGGGGTCGTGTTGATCTACTTCGCGGGCCGGGCCGCGTACACGCGTCTCACCCGCGCCAGTGAGAGCGCCCTGTCGGAGCTTCGGATCCGCGCCTTCGAGCACATCCACGCGCTCAGCATCGCGGCCCAGAACGAGCAGCGGCGCGGCGCGTTCGTCGCGCGAGTGACCGCCGACATCGAGACGATCGCGCGGTTCCTCGAGTGGGGAGGCATCTCGTGGATCCTCGGGCCGTCGCTGATGACCGGAACCGTCGTGCTGATGTTCTTCTACTCGTGGCAGCTCACCATCGTCGTGCTCGTCGTCATCGCGCCGCTGTTCCTGATCATGCGCGCGATGCAGCGCGGGATGTTGCGCGCGTACGACGAGGTGCGCACGTCCGTGGGGGAAACGCTCACCGAGGTCTCGGAGAACGTGATGGGCGCGGCGGTCGTCCGGGCCTACGGGCTCGAGGATCGGATGGATCGCAGGCTGGACCGGGCGATCGCGCAGCAGTACCGCACCCAGATGTCGGCGGCGAAGTACCAGGCGACGATCTTCCCGCTCGGCGATCTGTTCGGCTCGCTGGCGCTCGCCGCGGTGCTCGCGATCGGGGTTACGCTCGGGCTCCATTGGGGCCTTTCGGTCGGCAAGCTCGTCGCGATGTTGTTCCTGATCACGATCTTCCTCGGCCCGCTCGCGGAACTCTCCGAGACGTTCGACCTCACGCAGACGGCGGTAGCCGGCTGGCGGAAGGTGCTCGGGGTCATCGACCTGCCGATCGACGTGGTCGAGCCGTCGCCGGGTGTTGAGCTTCCTTCCGGCGCGCTCTCGATCCGCGTGGAGGATCTCCGGTTCGCGTACGCGACCGATGCGCTCGTCCTCCGCGGCATCGATGCCGAGGTTCCCGCGGGCGCGCACGTCGCGGTCGTCGGAGAGACCGGGTGCGGGAAGACGACGTTCGCGAAGCTCCTCTCCCGCCTCGCCGACCCGACGAGCGGTCGGATCCTGATCGGTGGAACGGACCTCCGCGAGGTGTCCGCGGGGTCGCGCCGCCGTGCGGTCCGCATGGTGCCGCAGGACGGGTTCCTATTCGACACGACGATCCGCGAGAACGTGCGGTTCGGCGCCGAGCTCGCGTCCGACGAGGACGTCCGCGGCGCCTTCGCCGCTCTCGGGCTGGAGTCCTGGATCGACGGCCTCCCACGAGGCCTCGACACGGAGGTCGGCCAGCGAGGGGAGAACCTTTCGGTCGGTGAGCGGCAGTTCGTCGCCCTCGCGCGAGCCCAGCTCGCCGGTCCGGGGCTCCTGATCCTCGACGAGGCCACGAGCGCGGTCGATCCCGAGAGCGAGCGCGCCCTCGCGGAGGCGCTCCAACGGGTGTCGGAGGGCCGGACGACCCTCACGATCGCGCACCGGCTTTCCACGGCGGAGGGGGCGGACAACGTCCTGGTGTTCGACCGGGGCCGGATCGTCGAGCGTGGTTCGCACCGAGAGCTGATCGCACTCGGCGGCGTCTACGCGGGCCTCTTCGAGAGCTGGCTCGGCAACACCCGTACGGCCTGACGGTCCCCCGGACCTGGCCGGGTCTCGGGGTCTCGCTGCCTATAATCCACGAGGCCCCGGATGCGGGCTCGAGGGGAGGCACTCGTCCGCATGCAGGGATCGTTGATCGGCGTGGGTCCGGCTCTCCGGAAGGCGCGGATGGCCCGCCGAACGTCCCTCGACGAAGCCGCCCGGGACACCCACGTCCGCGTCGAGTATCTGGAGGCTCTGGAGGACGAGACGTTCTCCGAGCTGAACGGCGAGGTCTACGTCCGCGCGTGCCTGCGAACCTACGCCACCTACCTCGGTTTGAACCCGGACAAGGTGGTCGCGGCCTACGCGCGGAACGCCTGGGGTCCCGACGTCGCGGAGGAGCTCCCGGCCGCGCCGCCGGCGAAGGCCGTCACGAGCTCCGCCCCCGTAATCAAGCGCGGACGGCACGGCGTGGCGTTCGGGGTCGGAACGGCCGTGCTCCTCGCGGCGGTGCTCTTCGGCTTCGTCTCCCGCCGGGATCCGGCGCCCGAGCCGCTGACGCCCTCTCCGGCACCCGTGGAGAGCTCCTGCGCGACGAGCGGCGTCACGGTCGCCGTGACGGCGAACGAACCCCTCACGGCACGGATCGCGGCGGACGGCCAGCATGTCTTCACGGGACGCCTCCATGCCGGGGACACGAAGACGTGGCTCGCCGATGACACGCTGACGGTCCGACTCTCACGGGGCGGCGCGGCGAACGTCTCCGTCGACTGCTCGAGCCTGGGCCTTCCGGGTACGCCGGGCGAACCTTGGGAACAGACCTTCACCGGACCCGCAGCCGCGACCGGAGATGGAGGTGCGACGTCGACACCCGCGTGAAGCCGCTCGGCCTCGGATGGCCGAACCTCGTCTCGATCCTGCGTGCGGCCCTCGTTCCGGTCATCGTCGCGCTGATCCTCGCGGAGGACCGTACCGCGATGGATCTCGCGGCGATCCTGTTCGTCGTCGGTGCGCTGACCGACGGCCTCGACGGCTACCTGGCGCGGCGTCACGGGATGACCACGACGATGGGTCAGTGGCTCGATCCGCTCTCCGACAAGCTCTTCGTCTCCGCGCCGATGGTGACGTTGACGCTTCTGGGACGGTTCCCCGTGTGGGCCGCGGTCGTCATCCTGGCCAGGGAGGTCGCGGTGTCCGGCCTGCGGTGGTACCTGGGATCGCGGCGGGAATCGATGCCCGCGTCGAACCTCGCGAAATGGAAGACGGGCTCGCAGATCGTGGCGGTCACGATGTATCTGCTGCCGCTCACGGGCGTCATTGCCGACATCCGCTACATCACGCTGTGGGTCTCCGTCGTGCTGACCGTCGCCTCAGGACTCGACTACTTCCTCCGCTATCTCCTCCGAGCTCGGAGGCGCGTGGCACCGCTGCCGTGACTCGCCCGTGAACGCGGAGGTCGTCGGCGTCGGAACCGAGCTCCTGCTCGGACAGATCCCGAACACGAACGCGCAGTGGATCTCGGAACGGCTCGCGGAGATCGGCGTCGGCGTCCGTCACCATCAGGTCGTCGGCGACAACGTGCCGCGCATCGTCGAGGCGATCCGGCTCGCGCTCTCGCGTGCCGACGTCGCGATCCTGACCGGTGGCCTCGGGCCGACCCAGGACGACGTGACCCGGGACGCCATCGCCGAAGCCCTCGACCGGCCCCTGGAGCGCCAGGGCGAGCTCGAGACGATGCTGCGGGAGAAGTTCTCGGCGTTCGGACGCGAGATGCCCGAGTCGAACCTCCGCCAGGCAGACGTTCCGAGGGGCGCCCGGGCGATCCTTCCGGAGCGTGGAACCGCGCCCGGTCTCATCCTCGAGGAGGGCGAGCGCCGCCTCTACGCCGTGCCGGGCGTTCCGGCGGAGATGCGGGAGATGATGCACGGCACGATCCTTCCCGAGCTCGAGGGTCTCGGAGATCCCTCGGTCCTCGTGTCGCGCGTGCTGCGGTGCACCGGGATCGGGGAGTCGAAGGTGGCGGAGCTCCTCGACGACCTGTTCAGGGAGAGCGAGAACCCGACGGTCGCATTCCTCGCGTCTGCCGGCGAGGTGAAGGTTCGGCTCACGGCGTCGGCGCGAACGCGCGCGGAGGCGGAGGAGCTGATCCGTCCCGTGGCGGAAACGGTGGCGGAACGGCTCGGCGACGTCGTTTTCACGACCAGCGACGAGGAGCTCGAGCAGGTCGTCGGCCGTGTGCTGCGAGCGAGGCGGCAGCGGGTCGCCTGCGCGGAGTCGCTGACGGGCGGCGGCCTCGCGCGTCGGTTGACGACGGCTCCGGGAGCGTCGGAATATTTCGTCGGCTCTGCGGTGTGCTACTCGGAGGACGCGAAGGCAGCCGTCCTCGGCGTCTCCCGGGAGACGCTCGACGGCCCCGGCGTCGTGAGCGAGGAATGTGCCCGCGAGATGGCGAGCGGAGCGCGCCGGATCTTCGAGGCCGACGTGGCCGTGTCCGTGACGGGTGCGGCCGGGCCGGAGCCGCACGGCGGCCGCGCTCCCGGAACCGTGTGGATCGCGCTCGACACGCCGGATCGCACGCACGCTCGCCTCCTCCGCGCTCCGGGGGATCGCGATCAGGTGGAGCGGTGGACGGAGCAGGCGGCGCTGGACCTGCTTCGGCGGTATCTCTCCGATCTCCCGCTGGAGTGACGGCGGAAGGCCGCGGCTCTCCCGCGGAGGAGAAGCCGTGGCGGTTGTTCGTCGCGGCGGACGTTCCGGAGGCGGTGCGATCGCGGCTCGCGGACGAGCTGGAGCCGCTCCGCGAGTCCCATCCGGACCTGCGCTGGTCGCCGCGGGAGAACTGGCACGTGACGCTGAAGTTCCTCGGAGCGGTGCGGCCGGCCCTCGTTCCCGATGCGGAGCGGGCCGTCGCCGCGGTCGCCGCGGTGACGAGCCGGTTCGAGACCCATCTCCTCGGCGCCGACGCGTTCCCGAGCGCCGGGCGCGCGCGCGTCCTCTGGATCGGGATGTCCGATCCGGCGGAGCGGTTCCGGTCGCTCGCCGCCTCGCTCGACACTGCTCTCGAGGGGATCGTGAAGGCGGAGGAACGGCAGTTCACCCCGCATCTGACCGTGGCGCGTTCGAAGAGACCGCTGCCGCTGGAGGAAGATCTCACTGCCGTCTCCGGGACCGTGTCGGACACCTTCCCGATCGATCACCTGACCCTGTACCGGAGCCATCTCCGGCGACCCGCGCCGCTCTACGAGCCGGTCGAGGCTTTTTCCATCACGTAGCGTGGCGGGTCGTTGACCTCGAACATACGTTCGGGTAGCGTCTGCCCAGCACGAGGGGTGGGGGGCCGACCGGCGGTTCCGACCCTCGAATCACATCGGTGTAACGTGTGTCGTACCCGGGCGCTAGTGTTCCGCCTCCCCCCACCGAACGAAGCGGGGCGTTCGCGGCGGAGTGAACGCGGACGCGAAACGGACACACCGGGAGAGGACAGGAGGCTGGGATGGACCGGGACAAGATGCTCGAGGTGACCCTCTCGCAGATCGAGAAGCAGTTCGGCAAGGGGGCGGTGATGAAGCTGGGGGAGCACCCGGCGGGACAGGGCATCACCGTGACGCCGACCGGATCGCTCGCGCTCGACATCGCCCTCGGCGTCGGCGGCATCCCCCGCGGCAGGGTCGTCGAAGTCTTCGGTCCGGAGGGTTCCGGCAAGACGACGGTATGTCTCCACGTCATCGCGGAGGCCCAGCGGTTGGGAGGCATCGCCGCGTTCATCGACGCGGAGCACGCGCTGGACCCGACGTATGCGCAGACGCTCGGCGTGAACATCGACGAGCTCCTCGTCTCGCAACCGGACTCCGGTGAGCAGGCGCTCGAGATCGCCGACATCCTCGTGCGCTCGGCCGCGCTCGATCTCGTCGTGATCGACTCGGTCGCGGCGCTCGTGCCGCGAGCCGAGATCGAGGGGGAGATGGGCGACACTCACGTCGGCCTGCAGGCGCGACTCATGTCACAGGCGATGCGAAAGCTCTCCGGAAGCCTCTCCCGATTCGAGACGACCGCGATCTTCATCAACCAACTCCGGGAGAAGATCGGCGTGATGTTCGGCAACCCCGAGACGACGCCCGGCGGACGCGCGCTGAAGTTCTACTCGTCCGTACGGCTGGACGTTCGCAAGATCGAGAACCTCAAGGACGGCACCGATGTCGTCGGCTCTCGGACGCGCGTCAAGGTCGTGAAGAACAAGGTCGCGCCGCCGTTCCGTCAGTGCGAGTTCGACATCATGTACGGCAAGGGCATCTCCAAGGAGGGAAGCCTCCTGGACGTCGGAGTCGACATCGAGATCATCAAGAAGAGCGGCGCCTGGTTCACCTACGAGGGAGAGCAGCTCGGACAGGGCAAGGAGAACGCGCGCCAGTTCCTCGCCGAGCATCAGGAGATGGCGACGGAGATCGACCGCCGGGTGCGCGAGGCGGTCGGCCTGACGGCGTTCGGTGACGAGGGATCCGTCCAGGTGGACGTCCCCGCCGATGTGACGGTCGTCGACGAGGAACCACCGGAGGACGCTTCCGAGGTCAGGGGCGGCAGGAAGGTGCGCGAGACCACCGGCGCGGCAGCGAGCTGAGCGCGCCGATGAGCAAGGTGGCGCGAAGTGAGCGAGGCGGCCGGAAGCTCGACGTCCACGACCGGGCACTCGGGCTCCTCGCCGTCCGCGCTCGAAGCCGGAGCGAGCTCGAGCGCCGGCTCCTCTCGGCCGGATTCGAGCGGGAAGAGGTCGTGGAGACGCTCGACCGGCTGACTGCCGTCGGCCTCGTGGACGACGAGGCGTTCGCCAGGGCCTTCGCGGAGCACGCCGTCGTCAGGAGAGGCGAGGGCAAGCGGGCCGTGGAGAGCGCCCTGTACGCCAAAGGCGTTCCGCGCGAGACGATCGACCGGGTCGTCTCCGAGGTGACCGAGGAGCGAGGCGAGGAGTCCGACCGGGCCCTCGCTCTCGCGCGTTCCCGGCTGACCAGGCTCGCCGGGGCCGACCCAGCGGCCGCTTACCGGAAGCTGTTCTCGTTCCTGGCCAGGCGCGGATATCCGCCCTCCGTCTCCCGGGAGGCCGCTCGCCGGGCGCTGGAGATCGACGAGACCGTTGCCTGAGGAGGCCGAGCCCGGCTCCGGGAGGGCTTGATTCGGGTCCGGTCCGATGCCCCAAGCCTTGCGTCCGTGTTCTCGCCGCCGTACATTGGCCCGAAGAGAGGCTTGAGACGAACTCCATCTGTTCGGAATACCGTGCCCAGAACCGATACCAGCGAATGACCGGCAACCGACAGCACGTCCGCGGGAGAGCTTCGAGCTACCCTCCCACGTCCTGATCCACGCACGACGCCGAGCAGCGGGCCGTCCGAGGCCTCTGGCTCGGCATTCTTCGTGTTTGGAGGCAGACGATGACGGTGGCATTGGTCGGCGTGATCGCTCTCGCGGTCGGGGTGCTCGTCGGCGTGCTCGTTCGCAAGATGATCGCCACGGGACAGGCCCAGAGCGCGGAGTCCCGCGCTCAGAAGGTCGTCCTGGACGCGCAGCGCGAGGCGGAGCAGATCGTGCGCGAGGCGCTCGTCGAGGTGAAGGACGAGATCGCCGGGATGCGCAAGGAGGCGGAGGTCGACGTCCGCACCCGGCGGGAGGAGATCCAGCGGCGCGAGGGAACGATCTCCCAGCGGGAGGAGGCCCTCGAACGCCGGGCGGCGGAGCTCGAGCGGTTCGGCGCGGAGCTCGACTCGCGGGCGGAGAGCCTCTCCGCGGTCCGCGTGGAGCTGGAGCACAGCGCCGAGAAGCACCGGGAGCGCCTCGAGAGCGTCGCGCACATGACGACGCAGGAGGCGAGGGAAGCCCTCGTCGCGCAGATCGTGAACGAGGCGAAGCGCGAGGCGATGACGACCGTCCGGGACCTCGAGCAGCAGGCCCGGGAGGAGGGCGAGGAGCGGGCGCGCAAGATCGTGACGATCGCGATCCAGCGCGTGGCTTCCGACCAGACCTCCGAGTCCACGGTTTCGGTCTTCAGCCTTCCGTCGGACGACATGAAGGGCCGGATCATCGGCCGGGAGGGCCGGAACATCCGCGCCTTCGAGGCCCACACCGGCGTGAACCTCATCATCGACGACACGCCCGAGGCGGTGGTGCTCTCGTGCTTCGACCCGGTCCGGCGCGAGACTGCCCGGCTGGCCCTGGAGAAGCTCGTGGGCGACGGCCGGATCCATCCCGCGCGGATCGAGGAGATGGTCGAGCGCTCGAAGCGCGAGATCGACGAGCAGATCAAGCGAGCGGGCGAGGAGGCCGTCCTGGAGGTCGGCATCACCGACATCCATCCCGACCTCATCACGCTCCTCGGACGGCTCCAGTACCGGACGTCGTACGGACAGAACGTTCTCCGGCATCTGGTGGAGGCTGCTCACCTCGCGTCCGCGATCGCGTCGGAGCTCGGCCTCGACGCGCGCATCGCGAAACGCGGCGCGCTCCTCCACGACATCGGCAAGGCCGTGACCCACGAGGTGGAGGGCTCCCACGCACTGATCGGCGCGGAGATCGCCCGGCGGCTCGGGGAGTCGCCCGAGGTGGTCCACATCATCGAGTCTCACCACGGCGAGGTGGAGCAGCGCACGGTCGACGCGGTGCTCGCGCAGGCGGCCGACGCGATCTCCGGCGGCCGTCCCGGCGCCCGCCGCGAGAGCCTCGAGACCTACGTGAAGCGCCTCGAGCGGCTCGAGGAGATCTGCGACTCCCATCCCGGAGTGGAGAAGACCTTCGCGATGCAGGCCGGCCGGGAGGTCCGCGTGATGGTCAAGCCCGAGAGCATCGACGATCTGCAGGCGCAGGTGCTGGCGCGGGACATCGCCAAGCAGGTGGAGGAGGAGCTCCAGTACCCCGGTCAGATCCGCATCACGGTCGTGCGGGAGCTCCGAGCGGTGGAGTACGCGCGATAGCCGGGGCGGTAGCCTGAAGGACATGTCGGGACGGTTCCTCGTGCGCACGTTCGGGTGCCAGATGAACGAGCACGACTCCGAGCGGATCGCGGGGCTCCTGACCGCCGACGGCATGATCGCGACACAGGACGCCGCGGACGCCGAGGTCGTCGTCCTCAACACGTGCGCGATCCGCGAGAACGCC
>JBJMLP010000032.1:0-2967 GCA_045805245.1 Actinomycetota bacterium
AGGGTCGCACGAGACCTCTCGCTCCCCGCCCAGGGCTACCGGCTGACCGTCGCGCCCGATGAAATCCGCATCGACGCTGCCGACGACGCGGGCGAGTTCTACGGGCGCCACACCCTCGACCAGCTCAGCAAGCAGCAACACACCAGCGACGGCGATCTCCCGTGCTGTGTGATCGAGGACTGGCCCGACGTCCCGATCCGAGGCGTGATATCCCCCGGACCTCGAAGATGTCCGCGAAGTCGGCGGCGAACGTGAACTCCAGATCCAGCTCGACGGGGAACGCGTTGTAGTTCTTGATGCGCGCCCGCTCGAACAGCCGGCCGTTGATCGCACGGATCCGGCGGATATTGAGCGTCTGCTGCGGCACGGCGAGCGTTCCGTCCACGAACAGGTCCGGGTTCGTGAGATCGACGTGCGACATGTACGCCCGCTCCGAGGAGCTCGAGAGCAACACGGGATCCCGCCCCGAGACCCGCATCCGGAACCGAGAAAGGAACCGAGTGTCGCTCGCGTAGAGACCGAGGCCCTCGTTCTCCCCCTCCTCGAGGTTCCCCTCCCGGTCGCTGTACAGGAAGACGTCACCCTCCTTGACCGCGAGGGTCTTGTGGGCGAGATCGGTGACGAGGACCGGCGAGGAGGTGGCCTGGTGCTCCTCGGTCGCGGTGCGCTCCGCCGCCCCCCGCTCCTCGGAGGCGCTCACGCGCTCGACACCTCCACGCCCGCCGACCGCACGGGGAGTCGCAAGAGGCGCCAGGAACCGCCCGGATCGGGGACGTCGCCCATCCCGGTCTCGAACGCGAGGAGCGACGGTCCCGCGCCCGAGACGCAGACGGGAACCCCTTCGGAGCGGAGCTTCTCGAACACGTCGCGCACCTCCGGAAGGAGGTCCAGCCGCACCTCCTGATGGAGGCGGTCCTCGAGGGCGGCTGGAAGCAGGGACGGAGCGACGGTCAACGCATGCACCGCGAGCGCCGCGCGGCCGGCGTCGAACGCGGCGTCGACGAGCGGGACCGCGGCGGGAAGGGCTTCACGGGCCACGGCGGTGGAGAGCCGGACGTCCGGCACCAGGACGACGGGCCGGAGGTCCGGGTGGGCCTCGAGCCGGGCGGCGCTCCATCCGTCGCCGGTCGCGTAGGCGATCGTGAGCGCGCCACGGATCGCGGCGGCGACGTTGTCGTGATGCGACTCGAACGCGTCGGTGAACGGCGCCATCGCGTCGGGCTCGAGCTCACGGTCGAGCGCAGCGAACGCGAGCGCGACGCCGGCGACGACCGCCGCGGCGGAGGAACCCAGACCGCGCTCGACCGGGATCCGATTCATGCCGTGGAGGGCGACGGTCGGCGGCTCCTTCCCGGCGTCGTCGAACACGGAGCGGAACGCGGCGCTCACGAGGTCGGAGCCATCGCGCGGAAGCGTTCCGTCACCCTCGCCCTCCCACTCAACGCTCGCGGACGGCACGGTCTCGATCGTGACCTCGTTGCACAGGTCGAGCGCGATCGCGAGCGCGTCGAAGCCCGGTCCGAGGTTCGCCGACGTCGCCGGAACGGTGGCCTTCAGCCGCACGTGGAGCTCACAGGCCGAGCTCCGCCGCGACCGCGGCGGGATCGGTCGGCACGACCGGCGGCTTCCCGGCCCCGGAGATCGCCCACTCGGGATCCTTGAGGCCGTGGCCGGTCAGAACGCAGACGACCGTGGAGCCGCGGCGAAGGATCTCGCCCTCCGCGGCCACCCGGAGGAGACCCGCGACCGAGGCGGCCGAGGCCATCTCCGCGAACAGGCCCTCGTGAGCGATCCGGCGGTAGGCCGAGAGGATCTCCCGGTCGGTGACGGAGAGGATGCAGCCGCCACTCTCCTGCGCCGCGGAGACCGCGTGGCCCCAGGACGCCGGATTTCCGATCCGGATCGCGGTCGCGATCGTCGCGGGAGTCGCGACGGGCATGCCCTCGACGATCGGCGCCGCACCGCTCGCCTGGAACCCGATCATCACCGGTGCCTTCGTCGTCGTGCCGTCGGCGAGGTACTCGCCGTAGCCCTTCCAATGGCTCGTGATGTTTCCCGCGTTGCCGACCGGCGTGAGGTGATAGTCCGGAGCCCGCCCGAGCGCGTCGCAGATCTCGAACGCCGCGCTCTTCTGGCCCTCGATCCGGTACGGGTTGACGGAGTTGACGAGCGTCACGGGATAGGTTCGCGCGAGCCCCTGCGCGAGATCGAGCGCCGCGTCGAAGTTTCCCTCCACCTCGAGGACCCGGGCGCCGTGGATGAGGGTCTGTGCCATCTTGCCGAGCGCGACCTTTCCCCTCGGCACGAGGACGGCGCACGTGAGTCCCGCCTTCGCGGCGTAGGCGGCCGCCGAGGCGCTCGTGTTCCCCGTGGAGGCGCACACGACGGCCTTGGAACCCTCCTCCAGCGCCTTGGAGATCGCGACGGTCATGCCCCGGTCCTTGAAGGAGCCGGTCGGGTTCTGACCCTCGACCTTGGCGTAGAGCTCGGCGATGCCGAGCCGGGCGCCGAGGCGGCGGAGATGGACCAGCGGCGTCTGGCCCTCACCGAGGCTCAGCTCGGGCGTCGCGTCCGTGATCGGCAGGAACTCGCGGTAGCGCTCGATCAGCGTCGGCCGGCGACGGATGCCCGCCCGACCGGCCGTCATCGCCCGTTCACCGCGCAGCCGTCGCGGGCGGGAGCCCGGCCCACGTGCTGCCCTGTCCCCGGGCGATGGCGACGAGGTCGCCGAGAACGGCGCTCGACGTCGCGTCGCCACCCGCACCCGGCCCGCTGAACGCCACGGTTCCGACCGGGACGGCGTCGACCTCGATCCGATTCAGGACGCCGCCGGTCCGTCCGAGCTCGGATCCCGCCGGAACGCCGCCTCGAGCGCCGCGAAGGCGCGCGCGGGCGCGTCGAGCTCGACGGCGTAGAGCCGCGCGACCTCGCGCAGCGCCGCCACCTGCTCGGCGACGTCCTCGCTGA
>JBJMLP010000033.1:0-7015 GCA_045805245.1 Actinomycetota bacterium
ATTCCCAAAAATAACCTCTTACAATCTAAAGTACGCCTGCAGCGGGATGTCCACGTGGACACCCGGCGGGACGTAGATGAAGGAGCCTCCCGACCACACCGCGGAGTTCAGCGCGGCGAACTTGTTGTCGTTGGGCGGGATGATCGTTCCGAAGTACTCGCGAACGAGATCCGGATGGTCGCGGAGCGCCGAGTCCATGTCGGTGAAGAGCACACCGATGTCGTCGAGCTCCTTCTTGATCTTGTGGTACACGACCTCGGACTCGTACTGCGCGGAGACGCCGCCCAGGTACTTCTTCTCCGCCTCCGGGATGCCGAGCTTGTCCCAGGTGCCCTTGATGTCCTCCGGGAGGTCGTTCCACTCCTTCGCCTGCTTCTCCGTCGAACGGATGAAGTAGTAGATGTTCTGGAAGTCGATGTCGGACAGGTCGGCGCCCCACCAGGGCATCGGACGGGCGTCGAAGTGCTTCAGGGCCTTCAGCCGGAACTTCCGCATCCAGTCCGGCTCGCTCTTGAGGGAGGAGATCTCCTCCACCACGGCAGGAGACAGCCCTCGCTTGGGCTGGAAGACGGAGTGGTCCTTGTCCTTCCAGTCGAAGCGATAACCCTTGTCGAGCTCTCTGAGGTGCTCTTCCTGGCTAACGGCCATGCCTCATCCCATCTGTTTCGTGCGTACGCACCCAGTCTAGCCTCGCAGGCTCTAAATCACACCCCTGGAGTCGGATTTGGGGCCGTGGGAGCGCCGCCTTGCGAGGCCGGGCGCTAGCCCTTCTCGACCGGCGCACCCACGAGCGAGCCGTACTCCGTCCACGAACCGTCGTAGTTCTTGACGTTCGTGTAGCCGAGCAGCTCCTGGAGCGCGAACCACGTGTGCGAGGAGCGTTCGCCGATCCGGCAGTAGGCGATGATCTCCTTGTCGGGAGTCACTCCCTCGGACTCGTAGAGCTCCCTCAGCTCGTCCGCGGACTTGAACGTTCCGTCGTCGTTCGCCGCCTTCATCCAGGTCACGTTCGCGGCCCCCGGGATGTGGCCCGGCACCTGCGCCTGCTCCTGCGGGAGATGGTCGGGCGCGAGCTTCTCGCCCCGATACTCCTCCGGAGAGCGGACGTCGACGAACTCCGCGCCCGCTCCGACCTTGCCGAGGACCTCGTCGCGCAGGGCGCGGATCTCCGGCTTCTCCCCGCCGCTGACGGACACGTCGCCCTGCGTCGAGGTGGGCTGGTCCATCGTGAGCTCTCGGCTCTCGAGCTCCCACTTCTTGCGTCCGCCGTTCAGGAGCTTGACGTTGTCGAAGCCGCGGAGCTTCAGGATCCAGTACGCGTACGCGGCGAACCAGTTGTTGTTGCCGCCGTAGAGCACCACCGTGGTGTCGGAGTTCACCCCGGACTTCCGGAGGAGCTCCGTCAGGCCGGACTGGTCGATGTACTCCCGCCCGGTCGCGGTGTGGAGGTCGGTGGTCCAGTTCCAGCCGACCGCACCCTTGAGGTGACCCTTCTCGTACGCGGAGGTGTCCTCGTCGACCTCGATCACGCGAACGTTCGCGTCGTCCATGTGCTCTTCCAGCCAGTCGGTGTCGACCAGCGCGTCGGGGTTCGCGTATCCGGCCATCTGCGTCTCCTTCTTGAGTGGCTTCTTGGTGGATGCTGCAAGCGGTTGGGGAGCGGTCGCTCCGCCCGGGTTGCGTGCCCGGGTCAGGCCGGGCGTCGGGATCCCGGACAGCACAGGCGCGACGGAATCATCGCTGCCACGAGGCCTGCACACCTGGTCCGGATCATCTTCCGAGTCCCGAAGTCGGATTACGACTTCGGTTGTACCGCCGCTCTCGGAACGAAGTCAAGGAAACCTGCAGCTGAGGAGGGCGTGCGCCGCAGTTCCGTCGAGTCGCGCGGCTCAGAAGACGCCGAGCGCGGCCTTGGCCTCGTCCGACATCATCTCGGGGCTCCACGGCGGCCGGAGGACCATCTCCGCCGAGAACTCCTCGACGCCGGGGAGCGCCGCGACGAACTGGTTCATCTGCTGCTCGATCAGCGGGCCGATCGGGCAGCCCATCGTCGTGAGGGTGTATTCGATGTGAACCTTGCCGTCCTCGGCCTGGACCTCGTATACCAACCCGAGGTCCACGATGTTGATGCCGAGCTCGGGATCGAAGACGTTCTTCAGCGCCTCGAGGACCTGATCCTCGGTCGATCCTCCATCGACGGTCGCGCCGTCGGTTGCCTCCGCGCGCGCCTCACCGGCCTCGACCTCGTCGTCGCGGGTCTCCGCGGACCGGGAGGGAACGTCGGAAGCTTCTGTGGCAAGCGATGGAGCGTCGGGAGCTTCTTCGGTCTGCATACGAGCCTCCTGGAGATACGGACAGTATTGTAAGCCCGCTCGAAGTCCGCGGCCCCGGAAGGAGAGCGCCTCGGTGGCAATGCGGATCCTCATCGTCGACGACCACCCGGTGACGCGGGACGGCTTGCGCAGCGCCCTCGCGATGTCCGATGAGGTCGTGGTGCTCGGCGAGGCCTCCACCGGAGAGGAAGCCGTCGAGCAGGTCGTGAAGCTCGATCCCGATGTCGTCTTCATGGACGTCCGGATGCCGGGCATCGGCGGGATCGAGGCGACTCGCCAGATCCGGCGCGAACGCCCCGACACGCGAGTGATCCTCTTCACCGTCGACGACTCCCGTGCCGCCCTCCACGAGGCGATCCAGGCCGACGTCTCCGGTTACCTCCTGAAGGACGCGACGGTCGACGAGCTCGTCAACGCGGCACGCCTTGCGATGGAGGGAAAAGCGGTCATCCACCCCGAGCTCACCGCGGCCTTCCTCGAGGAGGTCCAGACGGCGGACGAGCGCCCGGAGGTCGTCGCGCTGTCCAGGCGAGAGCAGGAGATCCTCCAGAAGGTCGCCTACGGAGCGACCACGCGGGAGGTCGCGCACGATCTCGGCATCTCTCCGCACACCGTGAAGACGCATCTCGAGCGGATCTTCGAGAAACTCGGCGCGAACGACCGCGCCCAGGCGGTCGCGATCGCGATCCGCGGCGGCATCGTCGAGTAGCCGCTCAGCCGCCCGCGGCGCGCTCAACCCTTCCGTGCTCGTCGTCGATATTCCAGGCACATGGCCGCAACGGTTCTCCTGTGCGACGGCGCCGAGGCGATCGCGCTCCTCCAGTACGCGCTCATCACGTCCGGCGCCGACCTGCAGATCGAGGTGGTCCTCGACGGCTATCACGCGGTGGAGTTGGCGGAGCGCATCCGCCCCGACCTGATCATCACCGAGCTCGAGGTCGAAGGCCTCGCCGGATCGGATCTCGTCCGGCGGCTTCGGGTGGCCGCGCCGGACAGCAAGATCCTCTGCTGGACGGTTGTCGCCGCCACCGAGGTCATCTCCCAGGTCGTCGCCGCCGGCGCAAGCGGGGTCCTGCTGAAGGAGACCGGACCGGAGGAGGTCGCCTCTGCCATCGAGCCGGTCCTTCAAGGGAACGTCGTTCTGTCGCCGTCCCTCGCGGAGAACCTCGGCGAGCGTCTGACCGCCTCGATCAAGCACGAGCCGGAGCTCGAGGCCGCGATCGCGGAAGCGAAGGACAAGCTCGAGCTCGTCACGCAGGCGAAGGCCGAGTTCCTCGCCAACGTCTCGCACGAGTTCCGGACCCCCGTCACGATCGCGAAAGGCATCGCGTACGTCCTGAAGAACAAGGGCATCCCCGAGGAAGAGCAACAGGAGTTCCTCGACCGGCTGGAGACGTCGCTCGACAAGCTGATGACGCTCGTCGACGAGATCCTGACGATCGCGGACCTCGACCGCGGAGCGCTCGCGTTGAACGTGGAGTCCTTCGATCTCGCGCCGCGGGTCCGTGAGCTCTGCGAGCAGGCGCAGCTCCAGTATCCGGAGTGCTCGCTCGAGATCCTCCTCCCCGAGCGGCTCGTTGTGGACATCGACGCCGTTCGCGTTTCCGAGGTGGTCCGGCAGCTGCTCGACAACGCCTGTCGGTACTCCCCGCCGGAGGAAGCCGTCACGCTCAAGGCACGGCGCGCGGACGAGGGCCTCGTCGTGACCGTCACCGACCGGGGTCAGGGGCTCCGCCGCGACGTCGTGACCCAGGCGTTCAACGAACCGTTCACCGCGGGAGAGGAGATCCTGCGCAAGGAACGCTCCGGGATCGGCGTGGGCCTGCACATGGCCCGGCAGCTGATCCTGCAGCACGGCGGCATCATGTGGGCCGATCCCGTTCCGGGCGGCGGCACCAAGGTCTCCTTCTGCATCCCGTCGGACCGCACGAAGCCGGTGGCGCATCCGCCCCGGACTGCGGAGCCCGTGGCCCTCGCTCCCGAGCCTGGCGCGGCACGGCCGAGCGGAGACCTCGCCATCGAGCGACCGGCCTCGACCGCCGCCTCCTAGAGACACGGTCGCCGGACGTCTGGTCCCTCGTCCGGCCGAGGTCTACACTTCCGCTCGATCGACGGAGTGCGAAAGCTCATCTTTGGCATCGGGGTCGCACTGGTCGCCGCGAGCTGCCGCGACGTGCCCGTCCAACTGCGCCCGCCAGCTCCCCCCCTCCAACTGACGCGGAACGCTCCAACCGCCTTCGATCTCGTCACGAACGGGCCGGTCCAGGCCCTGATCCCCGATACCTGGCGTCCCGTGCGGACGGTCCCGAACGAGTTCCAGGAGGGCGTCGTGGCGTCTCCGGCCGCCCATCCGGGGCGAGAGGGGGTCAGCGGAACGCACGAGGGCCTCGCCGCCGTCTGGGTGGACGGCGCGCGGGTGGGGGTTCCCTCCGACTACTACTACCTCGCGGCCACCGGGCCCGCGCTCGACTCGCTCACCGACGCTCGGAACTGCAGCGAGGGGACGAGCCGCATCTTCGTCGACCACCGCCCCAGCTACTTCTCCGGCCCGCGGAACTCCCCCGGCGACTACCTGGCGCGCGGCGGTGGAACCTGCCGCGCGAACGGAGCGGATATGCGCTGGGCGTATTACGTCGCGGCGCCCGGCTACGGGCCCGTGCGGAGCGTCGGCATCCCGAGCTCGGGCCTCTACGTCGTGGCGGCCGTCGTTCCGGACACGCCGGACGCGCACGCCCGGCTCTCCACGCTCCTGCACGGCGCGCGCTTCGCCGGCGCCGGCATCCACGATTTCATCGCCGCGGCACGGCAGTAGACGGAAGCGCTCACTTCGGGCTGCGCTCGACGAAGGGCGTCCTCACGACCTCCGCGACGCCCCGTTTGCCCCGCACGTCGATCTCCACGGTGTCTCCGGGTTCGTGGTCGTCCGCCGGAGAGAGGAACGCGAGCGCGATGCCACGCTTCAGCATCGGAGAGAAGCTGCCGCTGCTCGTCTCTCCGATCCGCTCGTCTCCCTCGTAGACGGCATAGTGCGGCCGCGGGATCAGCCGGTCGGTCATCCGCAATCCGCGCAGGCGCACCGGCAGCCCCGCGTCGAGCTGACGGATCAGCGCCTCACGGCCGATGAACGTTCCCTTGTCCAGATCGACCGCCCAGCCGAGGCCCGATTCGAACGGCGTCCGCTCCTCGGTGAGCTCCTGGCCGTGCAGCGGATACCCCATCTCGAGCCGGAGCACGTCCCGGGCGGCGAGCCCGCACGGTTCCATCTCCGATCTCCTGCCGGCCTCCATCAGGTCGTTCCACAGCTCGAGCGCGATGTCCTGATAGGTGAACAGCTCGAACCCCACCTCGCCGGTGTACCCGGACCGCGTGAGGATCGCGGGGCGTCGCCGGTACTCCGTCTCGGCGCAGCGCAGGAACGTGAGCTCCTCCGCGACCGGGAACAGCCGCGACACGACCTCGACCGAACGCGGGCCCTGCACCGCGAGGAAGCACCAGTCCTGGTGGAACACCAGGTGCACCGGATCACCTGCGTCCGCCTGCTCCAGCACGTGGAGCACCTTCGTGGAGTTCGCCGCGTTGGGAACGACGAAGTAGCGCTCCTGCTCGAGCCGGTAGACGATCAGGTCGTCGACGACGCCGCCTCGGTCGTTCAGCACCATCCCGTACTGCGCTTCGCCGACGTCGAGCGTGGAGAGATTGCCGGTGACGATGCCCTGGAGCAGCTCCAGCGCGCCGGGGCCGGTGACGTCGACCTTTCCGAGATGCGTGAGATCGAAGATGCCCGCACGCTCGCGGACGGCTCGATGCTCCGACAGCGCGCCCTTGTACTCGATCGGCATCATCCAGCCGGCGAACGGACCGAGCTTCGCGCCGAGCGACCGATGCTCGGACTCGAGGGGAGTCCGCCTCAGCTCCACATCGGCCATCGGCGAACCATCCTACGAGCGCGTTCCTGACTCCCCGTTCGAAGCTCGTCCGATCGACGTCCGCCCGCGTTCTCCGGAGCTTGCGGAGATGGGGGGTAACATTCCGAACGTGCCCGAGCGGTACGACGTCGCCATCATCGGAGCGGGAACGGGGGGCTACTCGTGCGCCCTCCGCTCTGCCGAGCTCGGCCTCCGCGTCCTGTTGATCGAGCGCGACGAGCGGGTCGGGGGCACCTGTCTCCTCCGCGGTTGCATCCCGACGAAGGCGCTCCTTCGTTCCGCCGAGATCCTCGACGACGTCAACCGCGCGGAGGAATGGGGCATCAAGGCCTCCGGAGAGCCCGACTGGAGCGGCATCGAAGCGTTTCAGCGCAGAACCGTCGACAAGCTCGTGAACGGCGTGACGGGGCTGCTGAAGGCGCGGGCCGTGGAGGTCCGAAAGGGCACCGCGACGCTCGGTTCGGGCGGGCGGCTCGAGGTCGAGGGAGAACCGGTCGATGCAACGAACGTCGTGATCGCCACCGGATCCTCGCCGAGGCTGCTCCCGGACGTGGCCGTCTCCGAGCACGTCTTCACGAGCGATCAGGCGCTGGCCGCATCGTCGATCCCGGCCTCGGCCGTCGTGATCGGAGCAGGCGCGGTCGGGCTCGAGTTCGCCTCCTTCTACCGGTCGATGGGGGCGGAGGTCACGGTGATCGAGGCGCTGCCCCGTCTGGCCCCGCTCGAGGACGAGGAGATCTCGAAGGAGGCGGCGCG
>JBJMLP010000034.1:0-5657 GCA_045805245.1 Actinomycetota bacterium
GGAGCTCCGCGGGAGCAGTCCGAGGACCTCGAGGTCGCCGTCGCGGAGCAGACGAAGCGTCTCCTCCTCGTTGCTGCTCGGTCCGCGGGGAGCCTGCTCGCGTTCCTCCACGATGCTCGTCACCCCTCGTCTCAGGCCTGGGCCGAGGGACGGTGGCCGTTCATCGCGGGGCACCAATGGCCCTCCGGATCCATGGGGTTGCCGCAGAACTGACACGTCGGTCGCCCCCGCGACGCGACGGCGGCGCTCTGACGGGAGAGCGCGAGCATCTGCTCCCGCGTCGCCCAGAGCCGGACGCGGTCGGGGTCGGGGTCGGGCGGATCCATCGGATCGACGCCCTCATCGTCCTCCAACTCCTCCTCCAACTCCTCCTCCGGGCCGGCCACGAGCTCCTCGATCTCGAGCAGGAGGAGATCCCGCTCCTCCTCGTAGCCGATCGAGAGCTTGCCGGCGCGCCAGCGCGGCTCGATCGGGAGCTCGAGGTCCATCTCGCCCTCGTCGGGTCCCTCGCCCGTTTCCTTTCCGACGCGGGCGAGGATCTCCAGGATCGAGGCTGCGAGCAGCTGGACCTGCTCCTTCTCCAGGTGGATCGTGACGAGCTCCTCCGCGCTCGCGCCGCGCGCCTGGAGATAGAACGTGCGCTCGCCGGGCTCGCCGATGGCATCCGTCGTGATCCGCGAGACGGGAGAGATCTCCATCGGAACTTATCCTCGCAGCTTTGGAGGCCTCCGCCGCCCCGCGGCCCCCGCCCGAACCGGTGCGCGGCCGGGCGCCCGCGAGGACCCCGCGAGCTCTCCGAGATCCCCGGTCTCGTTCACGCATAGGATCCGCGGCGGCCCCGAGCCCAGCGCGATCGCCGAGACCGATGCCGGGCTGACGGAGAGCCGCTGGAACAGATCGATGTGCATCCCCGTGAACCACGCGAGCACCAGCTTGATGACGTCCGCGTGGGAGAAGACCGCCACGAGATCCTTGGGGTGCTTCGCCGCGATCCGCTCCACCTCGCGGACCGCGCGGGCCTGTGCCTCCGGGATGCTCTCCCCGTCGGGGAAGCGCGCGAGCGACGGGGTCGTCTGCACCACGTTCCAGAGCTTCGTGCGCGCGAGCTGGCGAAGGGAGCGTCCCGTCCACTCGCCGAACCGGAGCTCTCCGAGCGCCGGCTTCACGCGAACGGAGAGGCGGTCGCGCGACGCGATCGGGCGCGCGGTCTCCCGGCAGCGCTCGAGCGGGCTCGAGTAGATCGCGACGATCGGCAGCGGAGCGAGCCGATCGGCGAGGGCGTCCGCCTGCCGCTCGCCTCGCGCGGAGAGATGGACGCCGGGCTGCCAGCCCGTGAGTCGTTTGCCGGTGGAATCCGTCAGCGCGTGGCGGACGAGGAGGAGGAAGCTCACGAGGCCCGAAGCATAGCGCCGGGCTGTGGGGCCGCCGCTCGCCTCGCGGCGGCCCCACATGCGGAACCCTTTAGGAAAGAACCTCGCAGACGAGGTACGAGTTCGTGCCGACGGTGTCGATGCAGGTGTCGGTGCCGGGGTCGCCCTCCAGGCGGTCGTCGCCGTCACCGCCGTAGATCGTGTCGTCGCCGAATCCTCCGAGCAGGCGGTCGTTGCCTCCCATCCCGTAGAGGGTGTCGTTGCCCGCGAGACCCGACAGGACGTTGTCGCCGTCGTCGCCGATCAGCGTGTCGTCGGCGTTCTTGGAGCCGAACCCACGCTCCACGGAGACGAGCGTGTCGCGGCCGCCCTGGCCGTCGTCGGCGTAGCTCTGCGAGAGGTCGATCGTCACGCTGTTCGGAGAGTCCGAGTACCGGACCCAGTCGTCGCCGGCGCCGCCGTTGATGATGTCGTCGCCGCGGCCTCCCACCATGCGGTCGCTGCCGCCGTTGCCGTCGATCTGGTCGTTGCCGTCGAGGCCCTTGATGATGTCGGTGCCGTCGAGCCCGCAGATCACGTCGTCCGCCGGGGTTCCGAGGATCACGTCGTTGCCGGGCGTGCCGAGGATCGTGCAGTCGTCGTCGACGATCGTTCCGTTGCCGGTTCCCGTTCCGATCACGGAGTCGACCGGGCTGGAGAGCTGGACGGTGAGCGTCTCCGCGTCCTCGCCCTCGGTGTCGCCGTTGACGGAGACGGAGACCGTCTGCGTCGTCACGCCCTTCGGAAAGCTCAGGGTCCCCGTCATGGCGGAGTAGTCGGACGCCGCCAGTGCCGTTCCGTCCACGGTGGTGTAGTCGACCGTGGCGGTGTGCACGCTCCGACCGGAGAGGGTTGCCGTGAAGACCAGCTGGGTCGTGCCGGAGTTCCCCTCCGTGACGGAGGCGTCGCCCATCGAGATCGTCGGGCGGTTGCCGACGCCGAGGGCGTGCGCGGGCGGCGCGCCGACGAGTTGTGCGGCACCGATCGCGGAGAACGCGACCGTCGCGACCAGGGAGCCTCTGGCCAGCCGGCGGAACGAGGGGAGCGTCGAACGATGCGCGTGCATGGGACCTCCTGAGCATTTCGATGAGCCAGACGACGGGCGGCGCCCGGGGTGCGGCGATGCTCCTGACAGAGTGCGGCTTGGAGGGTCGGAGCTGAACCCGGCCTTGGGCTCTTTCCGGCCCGCGATGGACCTAGTGCCGGGGCCGCCGGAACCGCCGCGTCGCTCCGTCTATCGGACGGGGTCTTCCGCCGGCACTCCATCCGAACTCGAGCGCGCCGAGGGAAGACGCACCTCGAAGGTCGTGCCGAGGCCGAGCTCGCTCTCGACTCGCACGCTCCCGCCGTGGTTCTCCGCGACGTGGCGGACGATCGCTAGGCCGAGGCCGGTGCCCCCCGTATCTCGCGAGCGGGCGCGGTCGACACGGTAGAAGCGCTCGAAGATCCGCGAGAGGTCGCGGGAGGGGATGCCGATCCCCGTGTCCGCCACCTCGAGCAGGGTCTCGCCTTTGACGGAGATCGCGCTCACTCGCACGGACCCTCCCGCGTGCGTCGATCGGATCGCGTTGTCGACGAGGTTTCGGACCAGCAGGGAGAGGTCGCGGGCGGATCCCCGAACAGGATCCGTCGGCGCGATGTCCACCTCGAATGTGAGGCCGGCCTGCTCCGCAGCGGGACGGAACCGACCGGTCTCCTCGCGCGCGATCTCGTCGAGCCGGACGTCGGAGGCGAGCTCGCTGCCGGATTCCAGCCTCGACAGGTCGAGCAGGTCGGAGACGATCCGGGAGAGCCGGATGGCCTCGTGCTCGAGCTGCTCCGCGAAGCGAGGGATCACCTCGGGGTCGTTCCTCGTCGCACGACGGATCGTCTCCGCGATCGCCTGGATCGCCGCCGCCGGCGTCTTCAGCTCGTGGGAGGCGTTCGTCACGAAGTCGCGTCGCACGGAGTCCAGGCGCTTCGCTTCCGTGACATCGCGGAGGACGAGCAGCACCGACCCGTCGGCGGCAACGGGTGAGCAGAGACCACGCAGCGTGCGTGCCGGTGCGCCGAGCTCGGTCTCGACGGACACCCGTTCTCCCTCCGCGCGCGCCTGGGACACGGCGGTCCGCATCGCAGGAGGAAGGGTCGCGACCGTTTCGGGGAGACGACCGAGATGTCGCTCCGCCGCCTCGTTGCCGAAGACGATGCCGTCGCCGCCGTCGGCGAGAAGGATCCCCTCCTCCATCGAGGTGAGGATCAGGTCGCGGAGCCGCCGGGCATCCGCGGCGTCGCTCATCTGTTCGCGAAGATCGCTCGCCATCTTGTTCACCGTTCCGGCGAGGGCCGCGACCTCCTTGGGGCCGCTCTCGTCGACGGTCGTTGCGTGGCCGAGGCCCACGCGTCGGACGGAATCCGTCGTTCGGCGGAGCGAGCGCGTCACGCGTCGGCTGACGAGAAGGGTCCCGATCGCAAGACCGACGGATGCGACGAGGAATCCCGCGACGATCGCGACACGGACCGTGTCCCGACGGCTGTCGACCATGGTGAGCGGCAGCGCGACACGGACGATGCGCCCATCGTCCGGCGGCAGTGCGACGTAGCGGAATGGAACGCCGAGCGTCGCGCTCGTGCGCGAGTCCGTTCCCGGTGAGCCCGCGAGCGCTTGCTGCACTTCGGGACGCGTCAGGTGGTTCTCCATCGTCGCCGGATCGTGCTCGGAGTCGGCGAGAACGGTGCCGTCCGTTCGGATCACCGTGATGCGGGAGCTGCCGGCGGACGCGAGTTCGTGGACGGACGACTGAAGATCCGAGTCGTCCGCGGGGAGGGCAGCTTGGACGGTCCCCGCCTGCGCGATCATCGATCGCGTCAGGTCCTCGAGGAACCGCTGTTCCAGGACGTGGTCGAGGACGATCGCGAGAGAGGCGAAGACCGCAAGGAGCAGCACCAGCTGCCACACGAAGAGCTGAGCGGTGGCGGAAAGGCGTCTCATCGCCGACGCTCCACGAGCTGAAGTCTAGAGGTCGCTCTCCGAGGGCGGGGCGTTCCGACACCAGCGCGGGTCGGGCACGGTGCTTCATCGTCCGGACGCGGAGCGTTCACCGTCCGTTCACCGAACGGCCCCCTGCACGTCACCGGAGGACCCTAGCTTCGGACCGTGAGATCCGTGGGTTCAGCCGACGCCGGGCCCGGAACCAGGATCGCGACCTCCGGCACCCCAGGCCGCCGGCGGCTCGGTCGGAAGACAACCAAGGAGGGATCGTGCTTCGACGCAAGACCCTGACCACGCTGTCCGTCGGTCTCGTCGCCGTGTTCCTGCTCGCCGCCTGCTCGAGCAACGACTCGAGCTCGACGAGCGGCGGCTCGACCGGCGGCTCGTCGTTCGACGGTGTTCCGCTCACCGGAGCCGGTGCCACGTTCCCCGACCCGATCTACGAGCAGTGGTTCAAGGATTTCCACTCGGTGGAGTCCGGAGCGCAGATCAACTACCAGGCGATCGGATCGGGCGGCGGAGTGGAGCAGCTCACGAAGCAGACCGTCGACTTCGGCGCTTCCGACGCGCCGCTCCAGAAGGATCAGATCGCCGCGCTGCCCGCAGACGTGGTCGAGGTGCCGACCGTTCTGGGCGGCGTCGTGTTCGGCTACAACGTCCCCGGCCTCGACACCGGATTGAAGCTCGACGGCACGACGGCAGCGGACATCTTTCTCGGCAACATCACGAACTGGAACGATCCGGCGATCGCGAACCTGAATCCCGATATGACGCTTCCGAACATGCCGATCCAGGTCGTCCACCGCTCGGATGAGTCGGGCACGACCTTCGTGTTCACCTCCTGGGTCGCGGCGGAAAGCAACGATTGGGAGAAGCAGGTCGGCGCGGACACGGCGGTGCAGTGGCCGACGGGGAGCGGAGCCGACGGCAACGACGGCGTCGCCGCCGGCATCTCGCAGACGAAGGGCGCGATCGGTTACGTCTCCTACGACTTCGCGGTTGCGTCCCACCTCGGTATCGCCGACGTGAAGCGGGACGACGGGACATACGTCACTCCCAGCGTGCAGTCGATCACGGCGGCGGGCGGCATCCTCAAGTTCCCGATCGCGCCGGACACGAACATCCTGAACTCGAGCGCCGACGGCGCGTACCCGATCTCGACGACGACGTACCTCTTGATCTACTCGGACCAGCAGGACAAGGACAAGGGCCAGACGATCGTCGACTTCGTCAACTGGGCCCTGACCGACGGGCAGCCCACCGCGACGAAGCTGAAC
>JBJMLP010000035.1:0-4205 GCA_045805245.1 Actinomycetota bacterium
CGCGGAAGTCCACGTCGTCGCCGCGGAACAGCGCGTTCACGTGCGTGTAGATGACGGCCTTGATCTCGGGCCACGCCTCGATCTGATTGCCCGCCTCGGTGAACCACTGGGCCTTCGTCTGGGGCGCGGTGCCGCCGCACGCGTTCGGCGGCGCACAGCCCCACTCCTCGACCACCATGGGCTTGTTAACCGTCGACTTGATGGCGTAATCGTGGGCATCCTTGAACAGGGAGTTGAAGGACTTCCATCCCCCGCTGCAGGCGCCCCGGTTGTATCCATCGGCTCCCACGTATGCGGCAGCGGTCGGGAACCAGGCGTCCGCTCCCTGGTTCGCGCCCTTGTACGTCCCCTGCACGAGCGTGCAGACCCACTTCACGCCCTTGACGCCGCGCGCCGTGAAGATCTTCTTCACGTGCGTGTACGCGGCCTTGTACTCGCGGGCGCGGGCGAGCTCCTCGGCGGCGGTGGAGGCGGGACCGTTGTTGGCGGCGTCGTTCTCCGGCTCGTGGTTGAACGTGAGGAACACCTTCTTGCCGCCGAGCTTCGCCTTGAAGTCGTCCGCGACGCCCTGGATGTAGGTGTCCTGCGTGCCGGCGGCGATGTCCGCCCATTTCACGAAGTTGCCGTTCATCCTCTGCGGGCGCCAGTCCATGAACGGAACGCGGCCGCCGTTCGCGCTCCACACCATCGGCGCGCTCGGGATCGGCGCGAAGTCCCACCGGATGTAGTGACGCGTCATGCCGAGCTTCCGGCCGATGAGGGATTCGAAGCTGGTGATCGCGTTCTCGACCTGCTGGGTCGTGGGGTTGCTGACGCCGGGATCCGGAAACGCTCCCCAGATGCAATCGGCGTTCGCGGGAGATGCGTTCGCCGCCTCGGCGCCGAGGAGCTGGGGGAGAGCGACCGCGCCGGCTCCGGCGGCCGCGGAGTACTTCAGGAAATCGCGCCTCGTGACCCTCATGAGTCCTCCTGGTGTTGTCTCACAGGGCCCGAGACCGAGTGACACGGACCCGTTCCCCTCGTTCGCGACAAGGGTTCGGCTAGAAGCAACGCGCATGGTAGCAAGGGCCCCGGAATGCGTCTAGCCCTTTACTCCCGCGGTCGCCTCGCGGACCTCGCCATGTTTCCGGGAGGCGAAATCGGTTCTGCCTCGTCTTCGAGGGTGTCCACATTGACAACGTCGGCCAGAATGTGGCGTCCGTATCGCTGGGAGGAAACCTAAACACCGTGGGAAGACTGACGAACCGCTGGGCGCGCGCGGCATCGTGCCTCCTCTTCGTCGTCGCCCTCTCGGGCACCTGGACCCGGCACGAGGCGAGCGCGGCCACCCCTCCGAACATCGTGTTGATCCTGACCGACGACCAGCGGTGGGACTCCCTGTGGGCGATGCCGACGGTGCAGTCCGACCTCGTCGACCACGGCGTCGACTTCACCAACGCGTTCGTGACGAACTCCTCATGCTGCCCGAGCCGGGCCTCGATCCTGACGGGGGAGTATTCGCATTCCACCGGCGTCTACTCCTCGGCGGAGGACGGTCCCCAGGCGGGATTCGCATCCTTCCGCGATTCCTCGACGATCGCGACCTGGCTCCAGGGCGCCGGCTACCGCACCGCGCTGATCGGCAAGTACCTGAACGGGTACACGCCCGACCACATCTCCTACGTGCCGCCCGGATGGAACCGGTGGGTGGCGTTCGCGACGAAGGGGGAGGGCGGGGCCGCCTACTACGACTACGACCTGAGCGTCGGCGGGGCCGGAAAGGCCGGAACGGCCGTCTCCTACGGGAGCGACGCGAGCGACTACTCGACCGACGTCCTCTCGAAGTACGCCACGAGCTTCATCCGCCAAACCGATCCGTCGAAGCCGCTGTTCCTCGACTTCACGCCGAAGGCGCCGCACGGTCCGTACACGCCTGCGCCCCGGGACGCGGAGGCCTTCCCCGACCTCGCGCCGAACCGGCCGCCGAGCTACAACGAAAGCGACGTCTCCGACAAGCCGGCGTACATCCGCGACCTGCAGCCGTTCGCGGGAGCGGAACAGACCACGCTCGACGCGCAGTACCAGGACGCCTACCGGAGTCTCCTCGCCGTCGACCGCGCCGTAGGCTCGATCGTGACCGCGCTCTCCGACACCGGGCGGTTGGACAACACCCTCATCGTGTTCGCTTCCGACAACGGCCTCCTGTGGGGTGAGCATCGATATCACGGAAAGCAGCTCGCCTACGACGAAAGCATCCGCGTCCCACTCGTGATCCGCGACGACAACCTGGGTCTCGCGGACGGAAGCATGGATCCGCACGTCGTCGCGAACATCGACTTCGCTCCGACGTTCGCCGACGTGGCGGGCAGCGCCGCTCCCGGTGCGGAGGGGGGCAGCCTGCTGCCGCTCCTCACGCAATCGAACCCGCAATGGAGATCCGATCTGCTCGTGGAGCACGAGCAACGCGTCTTCAAGGACAGCTATCCGACGTTCTGTGCGGTCCGGTCGCCGGACCTCGCCTACACCGCGTACGGAACGGGGGAGGAGGAGCTCTACGACGTGAACGCGGATCCGTACGAGCTCCAGAACCTCGCGTATGACCCGGGTCACGCGAGCGAATTGCAAGCGATGCGGGACGCGCTGACGGGACTCTGCAGCCCTCCGCCGCCGGGCGGATACCAGCCGCCCGCCGCTCCGGTCGTCGCGATCACCTCGGGGCCGCACAATCCCTCGTCGTCCCCGGGCGCCACGTTCGCGTTCTCCGCGCAGGAGAACCGTGCCGCGTTCCACTGCTCGATGGACGGCGCTCCCTTCACCAGGTGCACGAGCCCGATGAGCTATCCGAGCCTCAGCAAGGGGCTGCACTCGTTCGCCGTGCACGCGACCGTGAACGGAGGATCCCACGGCAACACCGCGCAGTGGGTCTGGCGCTCCCAGGGGACGGGCGCGACGGTCGACGTTTCCGACGGCGGGCTCTCGCCCGCGATCGCCTACGCGACCCGTGGGTCCCGGGTGTCGTGGAGCTTCGACGGGCCGAGCGACGACAGCGTGACCGACACCTCGGGCCTCGCCCTGTTCGACTCCGGCGCGCGGCCGGCCGGTGGCTCCTACAGCTTCGTCCCGCCAGGCGCCGGGAACTACGCGTACGCCGACGGCCAGGATCCCTCCGTCACGGGGAGCATCCGCGTGCCGATCGCGGTCTCGCCCGAGACCGGAACCACCTCCACGCGGTACCGCGTCACCTGGGCCGCCGACCCGCCCTCCGGCGCGCACGCGTTCCAGGTCCAGGTGCGGCCGCCGGGGGCGACGAAGTTCAGCGATTGGCTGCCCGCATCGGGCTCCGACTTCGCCGTGTTCGACTCGAGCTCGGCGTCGTGGTCCGGCCGTGGCGTGTACGCGTTCCGTGCGCGGTACGTGCGGACGCCTTCCGGCGCGGCGACCGGCTACTCGGGCGTTCGCGTGATGGACGTGACCTGAAGTCGCTCCGGCAACACGACCGGCGCGAATACCGGAGTTTCGGAGTTGACACCCCGTACCGCCGTCCATACCGTTGTCTGCCCACGCAACATGCGTGTCACTCACCACATGCGTGTCACTCACACGGAGGACGAGACGTGACCCGAGCAGCGCGCGCCCCGCGGCGCGCCCGAACGCTCCTCCTCGGGCTCATCCTCATGGCGGCGATCCTCCCGGGCCTTCCCGCGGAGGCTGCGAAGCCGTCGGGGCAGATCTCCCTCTCGACGAGCGTGGCTGCTCCGTCCGCGACCGTGCTCGTCACGGGCACCGGAGGCTATTCCAACGGCGAAACCGTCGACCTGTACTTCGATTCGGCGGACCAGGGGATCGCGCGGGCGACGGGCGGCGGACGATTCCCCGCGACCGGGCTCCAGGTCCCAACCCAGGCTGTCCCGGGCGTCCACTGGATCACGGCGAACGGCCGGCAGAGCGGACGAACCGCACAGGTGCCCATCACCGTTCGCACCGACTGGACCTCGGCAGGCTTCGACGCCACGCGAGGGGGATGGAACCTCTTCGAGAACGTCGTCGACTCCACCAACGTCTCCACGCTGACGGAGGCGTGGAACACGTCCGCCGCCGGGAACGTGGCGCACACCTCGCCGGCGGTTGCCGGCGGTTCGGTCTACGTCGGCTCGAGCGACGGCAAGCTCTACGCCTTCAACGCGAAGTGCTCGAACAACTGCTCCCCGCGCTTCACCGGAACGACC
>JBJMLP010000036.1:0-7740 GCA_045805245.1 Actinomycetota bacterium
CATCGCGGCGCGGACGCGCTCCTCGGGATAATCCAGGTCGGAGAGCTCGCCGCGGAAGTACGCGTCGTAGGCGGCCATGTCGAAATGGCCGTGGCCGGAGAGGTTGAACAGGATCACCCGCTCCTCTCCCGCCTCGCGCGCGGCGATCGCCTCGTCCATCGCGGCGCGGATCGCATGCGCGGGCTCGGGGCCGGGAACGATCCCCTGCGTCTTCGCGAACTGCACCGCTGCATCGAACACCGAGTTCTGCGGATACGCCTTGGCCTCCATGTGTCCCTCGTGCACGAGCTGCGAGAGCGAGGGCGCGTCGCCGTGATAGCGCAGTCCTCCCGCGTGCACCGGCGCCGGAACGAACTCGTGTCCGAGCGTGTACATGGGTAGAAGCGGAGTCATCATCCCGGTGTCGCCGAAGTCGTACGCGAACTTGCCCTTCGTGAGCGTCGGGCACGCGGCCGGCTCCGCGGCCAGGAACCGGGTCTGCTTCTTTCCTTCCAGCCGGTCGCCCATGAACGGATAGGCGAGCCCGGCGTAGTTGGAACCTCCTCCGACGCAACCGATCACGACGTCGGGCTCCTCACCCGCCATCTCCATCTGCTTCTGCGCCTCCAGGCCGATCACGGTCTGGTGGAGCAGCACGTGGTTCAGCACGCTCCCGAGCGAATACTTCGTGTCCTCGTTGGTCGCCGCAACCTCCACTGCCTCGGAGATGGCGATGCCGAGCGATCCGGGCGAATCCGGATCTCCTTCGAGGATCTTCTTTCCCGACTCCGTCGTGGACGTCGGAGACGGACGCACCTCCGCTCCGAACGTCTCGATGAAGATGCGCCGATACGGCTTCTGCTCGTAGGAGGCCTTCACCATGAACACGAGGCACTCCATGTCGAAGAACGAGCACGCCATCGCGAGCGCGGAGCCCCATTGACCGGCGCCGGTCTCGGTGGAGAGCCGCCTGATGCCCGCCTCCTTGTTGTAGTAGGCCTGCGCGACCGCGGTGTTCGGCTTGTGGCTCCCTGCGGGCGAGACGCCCTCGTACTTGAAATAGATGTGGGCGGGAGTGTTCAGCGCCTTCTCCAGCCGCGTCGCGCGGTACAGCGGTGTCGGTCTCCACAAGCGGTAGATGTCGATCACCTCGCCGGGGATGTCGATCCACGGCTCGGTGGAAACCTCCTGCATGATCAGCGACTCCGGAAACAGCGGCGCGAGGAGATCCGGCGTCACCGGTTCTTTCGTTCCGGGATGCAACGGCGGCAGCGGCTGGATCCCGGCTCCCACGATGCGCGGCATGATGTTGAACCACGCGGTCGGGATCTGGTCGGGCTCGAGGTTGAAGGTCGTGCGCTCGCTCATGCCGCCTCCCGGGGAGAGTGGAAAGCGAGCGTAGCCGGTCCGCACTCGGCCGCGCTACCCAGCGCGAGATCACCCCGTGCGGTCAACCGCCTTCACGTGCCAGTGATGTGGGCTGATCAGGTCCTCGGAAGCGATCGGCCCCCAGCTTCCGGGCTCGTACGGCTGCACCACCGGCATCTGCTGCAAGACGGGGTCGAGGATCTCCCAGGCGCGTTCGACCTCGTCCTCGCGGAGGAACAACGTGTGGTCGCCCTCCATCGCCTCGATCATGAGGAGCTCGTACGCGTCGAGCAGATCGGAGTGGAACTCCCGCTCGTAGTCGAAGTCCATCGTCGCTCGCCCGATCGACAGCCCCGGCCCCGGATGCTTCACGTTCAACGCGACCGTGATCCCCTCGTCTGGTTGGATCCGGATCGTGAGGTGGTCCCGCCTCGCCGGAGGGATGCCGACGGCGCGGAACACGTTGTACGGAACCTCCTTGAACACGAGCGTGATCTCGCTCGTCTTCATCCCGAGCTTCTTCCCCGTCCGAAGGAAGAACGGGACACCGGCCCACCGCCAGTTGTTGATCGCGAGCTCCATCGCCGCGAACGTCTCCACGGTGGAAGCGCGCCCGACGCCTCCCTCCTCGAGGTACCCCTCGTACTGGCCTCGGACGACTCGCTCCGGATCGCACACGTTCGTCGCGCGGAGGAGCTTCACCTTCTCGTCTCGGAGGCGATCGGGTTCGAACGAGACCGGCGGCTCCATCGCGATGAACGTCATCACCTGGAACAGGTGGGTTTGGATCATGTCTCGGATCGCGCCGGTCTGCTCGTAGAACGCGCCACGCCCGTTGATTCCGATGTCCTCGGCGACGGTGATCTGGACGTGGTCGATGTAGCGCCGGTTCCACACCGGCTCGAACAGTCCGTTCGCGAAGCGGAGCGCCAGGATGTTCTGGACCGTCTCCTTGCCCATGTAGTGATCGATACGGAAGATCTGATTCTCGTCGAAGACGCTGTGGATGATTGCGTTGAGCTCCCGCGCCGACTCGAGGTCCCTCCCGAACGGCTTCTCGAACACGATCTTGGAGCCGGCCGCGAGTCCGGTCTCTCCGAGGCGGTCGACGATGTCGGGGTACACGCTCGAGGGGGTCGCGGCGTAGAAGAGGCGTTGCGCCTGCCCGCCGATCGCGTCGTCGAAGTTGTCGAGGTCCTCCACGAGGTGGTCCATCGCGCCCTTGTCCGCGAACTCTCCCCCGACGTAGCGAAGGTGCGACGCGAACGCGTCCCACTCCTTACCGGACGGCGGCTGCTTCGCGAACTCCTCGATCGCGTCGTGAACGAAGCTCCGATACTCCTCGTCGTCCATCTCGTTACGCGCGTACCCGATGATGCCGAACGGCTCGGGAAGGAGACCCTCCAGGAACAGGTGATAGAACGCGGAGAGGAGCTTGCGGCGCGCGAGGTCTCCCGTCGCCCCGAAGATGACGATCGCCTGCGGCTCCGACGGCGGCTGAACGGCCACTATCCGCCCTCCTCCTTCACGGCGTGACCGCCGAACTCGTTGCGCAGCGCCGCGATGGCCTTCGCGGAGAACGACTCCTCCTGGCGAGAGGCGAAGCGGTTGAAGAGGGCGATCGAGGTGATCGGAGCGGGAACGTTCTCCTCCATGGCGGCCTCGATCGTCCACCGGCCCTCGCCGGAGTCGTCGACGTAGCCGCGGATCTTCTCGAGCGATGGGTCCTTCTCCATCGCGTCGTGCAAGAGCTCCAGCAACCAAGAGCGCACGACGCTCCCGTACCGCCAGATGCCCGCGATCTCCAGGAGATCGAGATCGAAGTCGGAGCCCTCGAGGATCTCGAAGCCCTCGCCGTAGGCCGCGAGCAAGCCGTACTCGATCCCGTTGTGCACCATCTTCGTGAAGTGACCGGCTCCGGAACGTCCGACATGCGCGTAGCCGTCCTCCGGCGCGAGCGCGCGGAACGCCGGCTCCACGACGGCGACCGCGTCCGCATCTCCACCGACCATGAGGCAGTACCCGTTGGCGAGTCCCCAGACGCCGCCGCTCGTTCCGCAGTCGAGGAAACGGATTCCCTTTCCCGCCAACGATTCCGCGCGGCCGATCGAATCCTTGTAATGGGAGTTGCCGCCGTCGACGATCACGTCACCGTCGGAGAGGAGATCCGAGAGCTCCGACACCGTGGAGTCGGTGATCTCGCCCGCGGGGACCATGATCCACACGACCCGCGGAGCCGGCGTTGGTGCGTCGAGCTGTCCGACGAGGTCCTTCAGCGACGACGCTCCGGAGGCTCCCGTCTCCGTCGCCTTCGAGACCGCGTCGGGGCTCGGATCGAACGCGACCACCTCGTGTCCGCTCCGCTGCAGCCGCGCGGTCATGTTCCCGCCCATCCGGCCGAGACCGACCATGCCGAGCTTCATGCGCTCCTCCTCATCTTCATTCGGCGCGCGCGCCGGCGAGGGCGACCGCGACCCATCCGTCCTCGACCCGAACGCGGAACACCGGGACGGGATCGACGGCGACGCCGCGGACCGGCTCTCCCGTCCGGATGTCGAACGCGCTCGCGTCCTGCGCGCAGACGAGCGACCACTCGTTGTCGTCGACCTCTCCGTCGGAGAGTGCCGAGCCGTCCTCGGGGCACTCGTCGCCGATCGCGTACACCTCTGCGTCGAGCTGGACGACGGCGAGCCGGATACCCGGCAGCTCGTACGCGCGAACCTCCCCTTCGGGGATCTCCGCGAGGGTGCCGATGCGGCGGTACTCCTCACTCATCTTGGCGTCGAGGTCCGGTCCATGCGAGACATCTTCCCGCATCGCCGGGGGAGGACCCTCAGCCGGATGTGGGCCGTGGAGACGTCCGTGCGCGGCGGTCGGCCTCGGACAGCCGGTGCCATGCCGACCACACCCGCTGACCGATCGTCACTCCTCCCAGCAGCGTGAGGAGCGCGAGAACGGGCAGGAGGAGCCCCGGAACGATGAGACCGAGGATCAGCGCGACGTAGCGCTCCAGCCGCTGGAACACGCCTTCGGAGAGCGACACGCCGGCCGCTTCCGCCTCCGCTCGGAGATGACTGACGAACAGCGAGATCACCAGCGTGATCAGCGCCAGGGCGGCCTCGGTGCGTTGGCCCTGCCCCGCGAGCGACCAGAAGAGGCAGCCGAAGAGCATCAGATCCGAGACACGGTCGAGGACGGAGTCGAGGAACGCGCCGAGACGGCTCTCCTCGCCGCGGAGGCGCGCGACGCCTCCGTCGAAGATGTCGAGCAATCCCGCCGGGATCAGCAGGATGCCCGGCAGGAGACGGTCTCCGCGGAGGAGCAGCACGGCGATGCCCGCATTCATCACGAGCGAGAGCACGGTGAGCTGCCAGGCACGCACGCCGGTCCGGTAGAGGCCGGCGAGCGCTGCGCGATAGGGCCACGCGAACACCCTCTGCATGACTGGGCCGAGACCGCTCTGGTTCTTCCGCGGGGCCGGGACGTCCCTGATCCGAGGAGCGTTCTCCACTCGCGACGATCGATCCCGTCCAGCCATCTCCGGAGAAAGGCTACTCACCCTGGATGGAACGGGTGCGCTGGACGTCCGTGGAGGAGCGGGCGGGGACCGTCAGTCCCGAGGCTTGAACCCGACGATCCGGTAACGGAAGCTTCCGCCCGGTGCCTCGTACACCACCTGATCGTCGACCTTCGCGCCGACGAGCGCCTTTCCGAGTGGCGAGAACGTCGTGACGGTCCGTGCGCCGGAGGTGCGCTCCTCCGCGGAGTCGGCCAGGAGGTAGACCTCCTCCTCGTCGTCCCCCTCGGCGATCACCGTCACCACCATTCCGGCGCGAACCGCATCTGCATTCACCGGCGCTTCGATGATGTCGGGGTCGCGGAGCATGTGCTCGAGGGTGCGGATCCGGGCTTCCATCAGACCCTGCTCGTTCTTCGCGGCGTCGTACTCGGCGTTCTCGCGGATGTCTCCGAGCTCGCGCGCGAACTTCAGGCGCTCCGCCATCTGCTCACGGCCCCGACTTCGGAGATCGTCCAGCTCATCCTTGAGCCGCTGATACGCGCTTGCGGTAAGGGTCGCCGTCGCCTCCTGGCCGGCCTTTCGCTTCGGCCGGTCCGTGAGGTCCGCTGGTTGATCCGTCATCGGGCCGAACGATAGCAAGGGCCGGCGGAATCTCCCCGGAGCCTTCGACCTGGGGCTGCATAGAATGGCGCCGAACCGACCAGCACGTTTCCGATAGGCGCTGGGGGAGAAGCTTCCGTCGGAGGGGTCATCCGGCCGACGCTGATCAGCCACAGGGGGTACCAACATGAACCATCGCTTCGGGCGGCACGGCGCTCGAGCCGTCGCCATCTCTCTCTTCGCGCTGATCGCGCTTCCCAGCGTGGCGTTCGCACAGACCGCGTCGCCCACGCAGCCGCCGCCGATCCAGAAAGCGGTGACCCTCGCGAGCCCCGCCGTGGTCTTCATCGACACGTCGGCCTCGATCAAGGTCCAGCTCACCTATCAGAAGTCGACGAACGTGTCGGGCCTCGGCCATGTGAACCAGACCTACAAGCTCGATTTCGCGACGGGAAGCGGGTTCGTCGTGAACCCCAAGGGCGTGGTCGTCACGGCGTCCCACGTGGTGGAACCCGACCAGCAGAGCCTCCAGAACTACGCGGCGAACAAGCTGATCCTCGAGGGGCTGAAATACACCTATCCGAACTCGAACAGCAGCCCCTTCGACCAGTACAACCTCCCCACGCAGGCGGCGAACGTCGTGCTGCACCAGTGCTACAAAGCCATCGACTGCAAGTTCGACATCACGCCGATCGTCACCGTTTACACGGCGTCGGACGTCGCCCAGTCCACCCTCCCAGAGGGTCACGCGGCCCGCATCCTGAACTCCACGGGGTTCGAGGCGACCGACGTGGCGATCCTGCAGATCGAAGGCTCGAACCTGCCGACGGTTCCGCTCGCGGAGACCGCGGACAACCTTGCGAGCGGTGACAGCGTCGTGGCGCTCGGTTACCCAGGCTCCTCCACTCAGGCGCTGCAGACGGGCGTGACGGTGCCGACCAAGGTGTTCGGCAAGGTGAGCAACGTCCGCACCGAGGGCACGAGCAAGCTCGTGGAGATCGACGCGAACATCGAGCCCGGAGAGAGCGGCGGCCCTGCGGTCGACAGCAGCGGAAAGGTGATCGGGCTCGTGTCCTTCACGCTGCTGCAGTCGAGCGGCGCGGCAGGTCAGAAGTTCCTCCGCACGGTCGACGACATCAAGACGGCGCTCGCGCAGAGCGGTGTCTCGGCACAGCGCGGCCCGACGGACGACGCCTTCGAGAAGGGCATGGAGTACTTCTGGGCTCACCACTACACGGCGGCCGTTCCCGAGCTCCAGAAAGCGACGCAGCTCTACAACGGATTCCCGCTCGCATCGGACTATCTCGCGCAGGCGCAGGCGAAGAAGGGAACGGCGGCGGACATCCCGCTCGATACAGGGAGCAGCTTCCCCTGGTGGATCCTGATCGTCGCGGCGGTCCTGATCGTGATCGTGATCGTCGCGGTGGTTCTCAGCCGCCGGGGCAGGCGGCCGGCTGCGGAGCCGGTAGCGGTCGGTGCCGCGGCTCCAGCGGCGACGGCTCCGACTGCGCCGACGACTCCCCCGCCGCCCGTCGCAACGACTCCGGAACCGACGGTCGCTGCTACGCCTGCGGCAGCTCCGCCGAGCGAGCCCGCCGGAAGCCGGGCAGCTCCGTGGGGCAGCCGGGAGCAGCCGGCGCCGACCGATACAACCGCTCAGGGAGACGCGACCGGGACCGGAGCGGGGACGCCCGCCGCCGAGGCCGCGGAAACATCGGAGCACGAGACGCCGCACTTCTGCCCGAACTGCGGTCACTCGGTGACTGCGGACGAGAAGTTCTGTCCGAACTGCGGTCATCAACTCAACTAGGAGGTCGCCCGGCGCGGCACGCTCCGTCGTTCGCGCTCCGAACGGCATCCGTCGCGGTCATCGCGACGCTGGCCGGCGGTTGCGTGACGACACCGCCGTCGAGCACCCAGGTCACGGCGGCAGGCCACGGCGCCGATCGTCGGGAGACGTCTCCGGATCGCTCCGCCGGAGGCGGTAAGAAGCATCAAGACCACCACGACACGCATAGGAATGACGGAGACGGCGGCGCGGCTGGAGGCTCCGCCGGGCAGGGCGTGACAGGATCGCGGAGCGACACGGGCGGTTGTCCCGGGAACCCTTTGATGGGCGTGTACCACCCGTACCGCCTCCACGTGATCGCGCCGTGCCGCTGGTTCCGGGGCCGCGTGACCACCGTTCGGAGCGAGGAGGACGGCGATTACCACGTCGACGTGGCCCCGGATCCCGGATTCGACCGATACCTCGTTCGCGACAACGACACCGA
>JBJMLP010000037.1:0-3970 GCA_045805245.1 Actinomycetota bacterium
ATCGCGAGCGGTGCCGCGTCCTCCGCATCCGGAACCCCGGCCCAGCGGGAGCTCGCCTCCTCCGGCAGCTGGAACGTGACCCGGTTGCCGCGATTCGGTCCGAAGCAGAGGTCGCCCTGCCACGCGAGCGGCTTCAGGAGCGTTCCCCAACCGGAGGACAGCGCCTCGCCGACGGAACGGAAGCCGCGCCGCTTCGTCACCGCAGCGACCAGCTCCTCACGGGTCAGCACCCGGCCCGCCAGCGCATCGCGGACCACGGATCGGAGCTGTTGGATCTGCCTCGGGGAGACGCCGAAGTACCTCTGCCAGCTCGGCCGCTCCCACGACCGGCCCGAGGCGATCAGCGAGAGGTAGATGCCCGCGTCTTCGGGCGTGAGGAGATGAAGCGTTCCACGCATCGCCCACGTCTTCATCAGCCGGCCGTCGGAGAGAGCTCGCGTCACCTCGCCGGGCTTCGATGACTGCCGCCGCACGCGTACGGCCAGCTCCGCGGAAGACGCGACCTGCGCCTGCACGGCACAGAGACGCCGCACGACCCGCGGAACGGAGATGGTTCCGACGGGCTCCAGCAGTTGGCGCTCCATCCGCCACGCAAGCGCCTGGGCCCAGGTGACCTTCGATGCCATCATCGAACGCTAGCGGAGACGACCCCGCTCGGACCGCTGCCCACCGGGTCTCTGCCCACCGAA
This sequence comes from Actinomycetota bacterium, assembly GCA_045805245.1. GTDB lineage: Bacteria > Actinomycetota > UBA4738 > UBA4738 > JBJMLN01 > JBJMLN01. Next base: position 690 of record JBJMLP010000037.1, read on the forward strand.
CGGCTGGAGATGCGAACCATAATGAAAGCGGCAGGGCCACCTCGGAAGGAGAGCCTGATGACCAAGGTCGTGATCGACATGTCCATGTCGCTCGACGGGTTCGTCGCCGGTCCCGGCGACAGCGCAGGGGAGCCGCTCGGCGGACACGGAGGCATACACGTCTTCGACTGGTACTTCTCGGGGGACGAGGAGTATCGCGATCCCCTGTTCAAGCCCGAGCCGGGTGCGAACCGGGACGAGGTCGAGCGCGCCTTCGCCGAGAGCGGCGCCTTCATCTTCGGGCGACGGACCTACGAGATCGCGGAGGGTTGGAACGGCCGGCATCCGCTGAACGGGGTGCCGGTCTTCGTGCTCACGCACGAGCCCCCGGCCGACTATCCGCGAGGGCCTTCGAACCTCACGTTCGTCACGGACGGCATCGGAAGCGCGATCCGGCAGGCCCGCGCCGTGGCGGGCGGCAAGGACATCAAGCTCGGCGGTACCTCACCCGGGAAGCAGGCGCTGGCGGAGGGCTTGTGCGACGAGATCCTCGTCCACGTCGCGCCCTACCTCCTCGGCGGAGGCGTGCGGCTGTTCGACACGCTGCCGGAGGGCATCCAGCTCGAGAAGCTGTCCGTGAGCGACGGCCCGTTCGCGACGCACCTCCGCTACCGCGTGATGCGGGACACGTAGTCACCGTCGTCGGAGCGAGGCTCAGCGGAGTCCGTGACCTTGCCGCCTACTCGAGGACGCGGTACTTCAGGTGCGTCACTCCGGGTGCCTCGATGACGCGGACCTGCTCGAGCCGCAGATCCCCGACGTCGTCGAGGAGCCGCTCCCCGCTCCCGAGGATCAACGGCGCCACGTGGAGCTCGAACTCGTTCACTGCTCCGGCGGCGAGGTACTGCTGGATCGTGTGCGCGCCGCCGGCGATGGCGACGTCGCGCTCGCCCGCCGCTTCGCGCGCCTCCGCGAGCGCCGAGTCCGCTCCCTCCGTGACGAAATGGAACGTCGTGCCGCCCTGCATCATCAGCGGATCCCTCGCGTGATGGGTCAGTACGAATACCGGGGCGTGATACGGAGGATCCTCTCCCCACCAGCCGCTCCAGGCGCGTTCCTCGTCCCAAGCGCCCGGTCCGCCGCCGAACATGTTGCGGCCCATGATGTAGGCGCCGACGTTCGCCTGGGCCTCCTCCACGACGGCGGTGCTCTCGTTGACCAGGCCGCCCTGCTCGCCGTGGGACCGTCGCCACACCTCGAGCTCCAACATCCAGCCGTGGAGCTCTTCACCTCGGAGACCGAGCGGGTTCTCCACGCTCTGGTCGGGACCAGCGAGGTAGCCGTCGAGCGACACGGCGACCTGGAAGCGAACGATGCCCATCGGAACCTCTCTTCACCGGCTGCGTCGCCAACCTACAGCCTGCGACGGGAGGCCCCGCACCTTCGCGGGGCCTCCTTGGAAAGCCCGCCTTGTCAGACGTCCGCCATCCGCTCTCCGGTCTCGAGGAGCGACTTCAGATCGCTCAGGACCCAGCTCCAACCGCCTCCGCCGCCGATGTCCTCCGCGCCGCCGGACATGACTGCCGCGAGCGTCGGCGCTCCCTCCAGCTCGTGGACGACGGTGAGCTTCGTCGCTCCCTCGCGCTCTTCCAGCTCGTAGGTCACGCGCGTGAATCCCTCCGCGGCCATCGTCGGCTCCATGACCATGCGGAACGTCTGCACGAGCCGTTCGGGCGGATCGACCTCGAGGATCTCTCCGTCGACGCCGACGTCCGGCGTCGGATGCCCCTCGCGCCCTCCGCGTTCCTTCATCGCGTCCGTGAGCATCCCGCGGTATCTCGCGCCGGGCCGCAGGCCGGGGTCGTACTCCGCGCGACCGCCGTAGCCGTAGCGGACCGTCCACTCCGGATCGGTGATCGCCTGCCAGACACGCTCGCGCGGGGCCTTGATGTAGACGCGGTAGACCTGCGTGGCCACCGCCGTCGGAACGTCCGTCGCCGTCGTCATGCCTCCTCCTTCTCGAGCTCCGTCTTCAGATCGGCGAGCGCCGAGACCTGGCGCTCGGTGTACTTGTCGATCCACCGATCGTGGATCAATCGGATCGGAACGGGGTTGAGGAAGTGGAGCTTCTCCCGCCCTCTCCTTCTCGGAACGACAAGACCCGCTTCCTCCAGGACGCGGAGGTGCTTCATCACGCCGAACCGCGTCATCTCCAGATCGGACTCGAGCTCGGTGAGCGTGCGGCCGTCACGCGCGTAGAGCCGGTCGAGGAGGAAGCGCCGCGTCGGGTCCGCGAGGGCTTTGAAGACCAGCTCGTCCTTCGAGTCGCCCCGGTCGCCGTCGGTCATCTCCGAAAGCATACGTGACCTATCAGTCACATGTCAAAACCGAGAGCGGGCGCACGTGAACCCGCAGGTTGATAGCGCCGGCGCGCGTCTATGATTCGTCGCCGATGATTGCCCGCTTCCTCACCCACGCTCCACCGACGCTGTGCCGATGACGTTTCCCTATCGATCGCTCGGTGTCCCCAACGAGTCGCCTGTGGATACCCGGGTGGCGCTCATCCCGACCTCCGTCGCCAAGCTGAAGGAAGCGGGTCTCGAAGTCGTCGTGGAGTCCGGAGCCGGGAGGCACGCGGGCTTCGACGACGAGGACTACCGGAAAGCGGGCGCGACGGTCGGCTCGCGCGCGGACGTCCTCGACGCCGACGTGCTGCTCGGCACACGTCTGACGTCCTCGGAATGGGATCCGTTCGAAGATCTCCGTTCGGGTCACGCGATCCTCGGGCTGCTCGATCCACTCTCCCATCCCGAACGAGTACGCGTGGCCGCGGAGCGCGGAGCGGATGCCTTCGCGCTCGACCTGCTTCCCCGCACCTCCCGTGCGCAGAGCATGGATGCCCTCTCCTCCAGCGCCACCCTCATCGGCTACAAGGCGGTCCTCCTCGCCGCCGATCGTCTTCCGAAGATGTTCCCGCTGCTCACGACGGCGGCCGGAACGCTTCCCGCCGCGCAGGTCTTCGTGATCGGCGCGGCCGTCGCCGGTCTCACCGCGATCGCGACCGCGCGCCGTCTCGGCGCGATCGTGCAGGCCTACGACGTCCGGCCGGCAGCTCAGGAGGAGATCAAGAGCGTTGGTGCCCGGGCCATCGCCATGCCCGAGGCGGAGGAGAACTCCCAGGACGCGGGCGGCTACGCGAAGCAGCTCGGAGAGGAGTTCACCCGTCGACAGCAGGCCTTCCTCGCCGATGTCGTCTCCGGCGCCGACGTCGTCATCACGACCGCGCTGATCCCGGGGGCTCC
>JBJMLP010000038.1:0-3814 GCA_045805245.1 Actinomycetota bacterium
CCAGCGCGCGGAAGCCGCTCGACGTGGCCCTTCTCTTCGCCACGCGGCGGACCGGCCTCGCGAAGCGGTTCCTCCCGCTCGCTCGGGCGCTCGATCCCGCAGGCGGGCTCTGGGTCGGGTGGCCGAAGCGCTCCAGCGGGATCGAGACCGATCTCTCCTTCGACGACGTCCAGAGGCTCGGGATCAACTCGGGCCTCGTCGACAACAAGTCAGCCGCGCTCGACGAGGGGTGGCAGGGACTCCGATTCGTGGTCCGCCTGAAGGACCGTCCTCGGCGCTGAAGCGGCACCTCCGGAAGAGGCCGGCTGCCCTAGCATGGCCGCCGATGTACGCGGTCCTGCACCGGCTCAACCGTCCTGTCATCGCCGTCGTCGCGGTGACCCTGATCGCGGGCGGGCTGCGCTTGTACCACCTCTCCGTCCCGTCGGAGCGGATCTTCGACGAGCACTTCTACTCGAAGGACGGGTGCATGTACGCGGGTTACTCCCCGCCGGAGTGCGGCATCCACGGCGAGACCGAGAAGTACTGGGTCGGCGTCTGGGGAGAGAGCTCCTGGGAGCATCCGCAGCTCGGGAAGTGGGCGATCGCGCTCGGCGTGATGGCGTTCGGGAACACGCCGTTCGGGTGGCGCTTCCCCGCCGCCGTCGCCGGAACCGCCGCGGTCGCGCTGACGGCGGTGCTCGCGCAGCTGCTGTTCCGAAAGCCGTTGTGGACCTTCGTCGCCGGGCTCCTGCTCGCCGTCGAGGGCCTCGAGTTCGTGCAGTCGCGCACCGCGATGCTCGACATCTTCCTGACGTTCTGGATCCTCCTCGCGTTCGTGTTCCTGCTCCTCGACCGGAGATGGATCGAGCGGAGGACCGGACCGGCCCCGCCGGCCCCGTCGGCTGCGTCGCCCCCGTCGGGCCCGGAGCCGGATCGCGTGGACGTCCCCGAGCCGGTCTCCGCGGACGTCGCGAGCGGATTCCTTGCCCCGGTCTCCTCCGACCTCGGCTCCGTCGTGCCCGCGCCGACGGCCCCCGAGCCGGTTCCGCCCGAACCAGCGCGAGCGACCGCAACGGCCGTCGTGGAGTCCGAGTCGCCGAACGTCCCGTCACCGATCTTCCGCCCGTGGCGGCTCGCGACCGGCGTCGCGTTCGGTTGCGCCGTCGCGACGAAGTGGTCGGGCGTCGACGCGATCCTCGCGGCGGGGCTCATCTCCATCATCTGGGAGCGCACGCGACGCAAGGAAAGGATGCGGCGACCGCTCTGGAGAGCGATCCAGCAGGAGAGCTTCGGGATCGTGCTGTTGCTCGTGCTGGTGCCGATCGCCGTCTACGTCGTCGCCTACGCGAGGTTCTGGGTGCAGAACGGCTTCGACGTCTCCCACTTCTGGAACCTCCAGGAGTCGATGGCGTCGTTCCACTTCCATCTCCAGGGGATCGATCCGAAGACGCACCAACCGATCCATCCGTACCTCTCCCCCGCGTGGAAGTGGATCCTGATCGGGAGGCCGGTCGTCTACTACTTCACCGGACCTGGAAGAGAGGTGACCGATCTCGGGAACCCGGCGATCTTCTGGGGAAGCCTGATCGCACTCCCGTATGTCGCGATCCAATGGTGGCGGAGGCGCGACTGGGTGGCGGGCTTCGTGATCGTCGCGGGCCTCGGGCAGTACCTGCCGTGGTTCCTCGTCTCCCGGCCGCAGTTCTTCTTCTACGTGCTTCCGATCGTGCCGTTCTTCGTCCTCGCCCTGACGTACATGGCGCGCGACCTCGCGACGGTGCACCTGGCGGGCTCGCGAGCCCGGCCGTATCTCCCCGTGGCGGTCGCGTTCGTGGTCGCCGCGGTCGCGGCCTTCGTCTTCTTCTATCCGGTGCTGTCGGCCCTGCCGCTGTCCCAGAAAGCGTGGGAAGCGCGCCAGTGGTTCGGCTCCTGGATCTGACCGGATGACCGGAGGACACGTTCCGCGCGGGTAGGATTCGAGCCGCCCATGTCCGGTTTCTCGGAGTCCGACGTCTTCATCGAGATGCGCGACGGGATCCGGCTCGCGGCGTCCCTCTATCTCCCGGAGCGTGAAGGGCCCTGGCCCGCGCTGCTGGAGGCGCTGCCTTACCGCAAGGACGACGTCACCGCGACCTACCGTTCCGAGTACGAGCGGCTCGCCGAGGAGTTCGGCTACGCCGTCGCGCGAGTCGACGTCCGCGGAACGGGCTCCTCGGAGGGCCTCGCGACCGACGAGTACCCCGTCGAGGAGCAGAAGGACATGGTGCAGGTCATCGAATGGCTTGCGTCGCAAGAATGGTCGACGGGTTCGGTCGGCATGTTCGGCACCTCGTACTCCGGGTTCAACTCCATCCAGGTCGCGATGGAGCGGCCGCCGGCCCTGAAGGCGATCGTTCCGATCTTCGCGACCGACGACCGCTACATGGACGACGTCCACTACTTCGGCGGCGCGTTCAAAGCCCTCGACACGATCGACTATCCGACGTACATGCTCGCGATGAACGCACTGCCGCCGGTGCCCTCGCTCGCCGGGGACGAATGGCGCGAACGTTGGCGGGAACGGTTCGAGGGCAACGAACCCTGGCTGATCACCTGGCTGGAGGAGCAGACGAAGGGCGAGTACTGGGACCACGGGTCGCTCAACACCGACTACCGAAGCATCCAGGCCGCCACGATGATCGTCGCGGGGTGGGCGGACGGGTACCGCAACAACTCCTTCCGGACGATGGAGCGGTTGCAGTGTCCGAAGCGGCTGCTGTTCGGGCCGTGGGCGCACGCCTCTCCCGCGACGTCGCTGCCCGGTCCGCACATCGACCTCGTTCCGGAGATGGTGCGCTGGTGGGACCGCTGGCTGAAGGACGAGCACAACGGCATCGACGAGGAGCCGCCGATCGTGCTGTTCGCGCGGCGGTCCACGCGCCCGAAGGCCGACCTCGAAGAGATGCGCGGCGAATGGCGGTTCGAGCCGGGATGGCCGCTGGAGCGCATGAAGGAGACGCCGTACGCGTTGTCGGAGGCGCACTCCGACGTCGTGGCGCGGAACGGCTTCGACGCACTGGCGGTCCGCGGCGACGTCGGGTGGACGGCGTGGATCTCGTGCGCTGGACATCTCCCGTTCGGGCAGCCGATCGATCAGCGGGAGGACGAGGCGTACTCGCTCGTCTACGACTGGGGACCGCTGGAGGAGGAGCTCGACATCCTCGGCTACCCGCGGGTGGAGATCACTCTTCGGTCGTCGGTTCCGGTGACGTATCTGAACGCGAAGCTCTGCGACGTGTTCGAGGACGGAACGAGCGCGCTCGTGACTCGCGGGCTCCTGAACCTCACGCAGCGGGAGTCGCGGACGGACCCGTCACCGCTCGAGCCCGGCGGGGAGTATACGGTGACACTCGAGCTCGAAGCGACGTCGTGGATCTTCGAGAGAGGCCACCGCGTCCGGCTCGATCTTTCCGGAGCGGACTGGCCGAACGCGTGGCCTCCGCCGACGCCGGCGGAGATCACGTTCCGTCGCGGTGACGCCACGCTCGTGCTGCCTGTTCTGGACGGACCGACGCCGGTGAGCGAGAAGCCCCGGCTCGCACCGGTGTTGGAGCGGACGCTGGAGATGGGAGAGGGCCCAACCGCGAGCTCGGACACCGACGCGGAGGCGCGCAAGGGCATCGTCTGGCGCGTCGACCACGACGTGATGGGCAACCGGACCTCCACGACGATCGACCACGGTGGAGAGCCCGCCGAGGCGAGACCCGGAACGATCGTGCACGAGCACTACGCGGGAACGCTCGACGTGTCCACCGAGGATCCGGGCGACGCCGGCGCGGTCGGACTCGGGTCG
>JBJMLP010000039.1:0-3631 GCA_045805245.1 Actinomycetota bacterium
CGAGGGAAGCGGATCGGCCGTCCCTCCGGTACCGTGGGATGCAGGGATCCTGGTCGCTCCCGCGACCCTGCCGGAGGAATATCTCGGCGGCTACCTCGGTCCTTTCCGACTGTTGCTATCGGACCTGACGGTCTTTACAATGGCTGGGAGCCCGGATGCCGGGCCTGAGCACCTCCCCGCTCTCAGATCCCACGCCAAGCGAATCCGTCCGGACGTCAGGCTATCGGTCACGGATCTCGAACCGATACCGCTCCAGGACGTACGGGGGCGGACCGTCTTCTTCACTACCACGGCCCCGGAAGGGGTTGCGGCGAAGCAGGCGGAGCGCCTCTCGGCGACGGGGTGCCGGATCGTGGGATGGAGCGCCAACCTCGCCGACCGGAAGCGGCTGGAAGAGGACATGGAGAAGGCCGAACGCTACGACGTGCTTCTCACCGAACTGAAAGCCGCTGCCGTCGACGTGGCCGCCGAGCGAGCCTCCGCCCGCGGGGCGGAGATCGTGGTGATCGACAACCGGCCCACCGATCCGGCCTTCGCGGGCCTCGTTCGGGAGACCCTGGATCTCGCCCGGCACCGCGCCGCGGAGCGCTGAGCGGGAACCGCATGAGCCAGAAGCGATGACCGAGAACCCCATGAGCCAGAAGCGATGACCGAGAACCCCATGAGCCAGAAGCGATGACCGAGAACCCCATGAGCGAGGAGCGATGAGCGAGGCCAACAGGATCCCGCACGTCGTCATCTCCGATCGGGAGCCCGGGCTTCCGTACTCGAAGGGACTCATGGCGTCGCAGGTGATGGTGAGCGGTCTCAGCCCGTTCCGCGCCTACCAGGTCGCGGAGCGGATCGAGCAGCGACTCTTCGAGCGCGGCTCGTCCTCCGTGACCTCGGAGGAGCTCCATTCGCTCGCGGCCGAGGTCCTCGACGACGTCGCGGGCGAGCGGTACGCCAAGAACTTCCTGCGCTGGCAGGACGTGGAAGCGCTCGACATCCCCTTGGTCGTCCTGATCGGAGGGGCGACGGGAGTCGGGAAGTCCACGATCGCCACGCAGCTCGCGGCGCGGCTCGGCATCGTCCGCGTCGTCGCGACCGACGCCATCCGCGAGGTGATGCGGGCGCTCTTCTCCCGGGAGCTGATGCCGACCCTCTACACGTCGTCGTTCGACGCGGACTCCGCGCTGCGCGAGCCGCCGACCCGCGGAACCGACAAGGTCATCGTCGGATTCCGGGAGCAGACGGCAGCGGTGTCGGTGGGACTCGAGGCGTTGATCGATCGGGCCGGCCTCGAGGGGACGAGCATCATCATCGAGGGCGCGCACGTCGTTCCGGGTTTCTTCGATCTCGAAGTGAGGAAGGAATCGATGCTCGCCGTGCCGGTCGTCGTGACCGTCGACGACGACGACATGCACCGGAGCCACTTCGCGGCGCGATCGATCGACGGGGGAGCGCGTCCGGCAGCGAGGTACTCGGCGGGATTCGACAACATCCGGCGGGTTCAGCGCTACATCAAGAGCCAGGCGCTCTCACACGGTGTGGCGGTGATCCGCAACTACAACCTGGACCAGGCGCTCGCGGCCGTGATCGACCTGGTCATCGAACGCGCGACCGAGCGCGCGGCGCTCCTCTCCGGAACGGCGAAGGAGCGGCCGGTGGCCTCGGTGGGCGCAGCGAAAGGAAGATGAGCATGCGACTGTTCCTCGACACGGCCCACGTGGACGAGATCCGCGAGATCAACAAGTGGGGCGTCCTCACCGGCGTCACGACGAATCCTTCGCTCGTCATGAAGGAGCATCTCGACGCGGACCAGGTGTGGAAGGAGATCCTGACCGAGGTTGACGGCGACGTCTCCCTCGAGACGACCGAGAAGGCAGCCGGCCCGATGTACGAGCAGGGCAAGGTGCTGCACTCCATGGGCCCGAACGCGATCGTGAAGGTTCCGATGACGCCCGCTGGCCTTGAGGCCGGGAAGCGGCTCGTGAACGACGGCGTGCGCATCAACGTGACGCTCGTGTTCTCTCCGGCGCAGGCGATCCTCGCGGCGGAGATCGGCGCGTACATCGTGTCCCCGTTCATCGGACGCATCGACGACGGGGCAGCCGACGGGATGCACGCCCTCCGGCAGATCTGCGAGATCTACGACATCCAGGGCTACGAGACGGAGGTCTTGGCAGCCTCGCTGCGGCATCCGATGCACGTCGTCGACGCCGCGCTGGCGGGCGCCGACATCGCGACGATGCCGTACGACGTTTTCACCAAGCTCGTGAAGCACCCGCTCACCGACCTCGGACTACAGAAGTTCGATGCGGATTGGAAGGCCTACGAAGAGGAGTTGCACAAGATGAAGGAAGGAGCCTGAAAGTGGCGGACTCCCGCACGTTGGACAAAGGGACCCTCGAGTCGAAGGTTCTGTCGGAGCTTCAAGGCATCGCCGGCGACCTCGGGGTCGAGGGGCATCAGCGTCTGCGGAAGGCCGACCTGATCCAGGCGATCGTCACGGCCTCGAACGGGAAATCCTCCGGGGCCTCGGCGAAGGCCGAGAGCAAGACCGAAGCGAAGACCAAGACCGACACCGAATCCGAAGAGACGGAGACGGAAACCGAGACGGAGCAAGCGCCGGGCACCGAAGCGATGCCGGAGCTGGACCAGCCGACCTCGAACGGAGACGCTTCCGGCGGGGACCGCACCGCCAGGCGCGAGCGTGGCGACCGCGGTGGACAGCGGGACGGTGCCGGACAGAGCCGGGACGGCCGCGAGGAACGCGGACGCCGTCCTTCACGGGAGGAGCGCCGCAGGGCGCGAGAGCAGCGCCGGGAGCGGGAGCGCGAGGAGCGCGAGCAGGAGCTCGCCGACGCGCCGACGCAGACCGGCATCCTCGACGTGCTCCCCGAGGGCTACGGGTTCCTCCGGACCTCCGGCTACCTGCCGGGGAACGCGGACATCTACGTCTCCCTGTCCCAGATCCGTCGGTTCGGGCTGCGCAAGGGCGACAACGTCACCGGTCAGGTGCGTCAGCCGAAGGACAACGAGAAGTACTTCGCGCTGCTGCGCATCGACAACGTCAACGGCATGGATCCGGAAGAGGCGAAGCAGCGGCCGAACTTCGACAAGCTCACGCCGTTGTTCCCGCAGGAGCGGTTCCGCCTCGAGACCGGCGCGACCGAGGTCACGGGACGGATCGTCGACATGATCTCGCCGATCGGGAAGGGTCAGCGCGGCATGGTCGTGTCCCCGCCGAAGGCCGGGAAGACGACGGTGCTGAAGAGCATCGCGAACGGGATCATCGAGTCGAGCCCGGAGACGCACGTGATCGTGCTGCTCGTCGACGAGCGTCCGGAGGAGGTCACCGACTGGCAGCGCAGCGTCCAGGCCGCGGAGGTGGTCTACTCCACCTTCGACAAGCCGACCGATCAGCACATCCAGGTGACCGAGCTCGTCCTGGAGCGCGCGAAGCGCCTCGCGGAGATGGGCCAGGACGTCGCGATCCTGCTCGACAACCTGACCCGCCTCGCACGCGCGTACAACCTGGCGATGCCGGCCTCCGGGAAGATCCTCTCCGGCGGCATCGACTCGGCGGCCCTGTATCCGCCGCGACGATTCTTCGGTGCCGCGAGGAATATCGAGGAGGGCGGCTCGC
>JBJMLP010000040.1:0-6369 GCA_045805245.1 Actinomycetota bacterium
CACCGGCCTTTCGAGATCTACGGTCAACCGGATGACGCTCTCCTTGGAGCAGCACGGACTCCTGGGTCGGACCGACGACCGTCGGTGGCGACTCGGACCCCGACTTGTGTCGCTCGGCTCGGCTGCCGTATCGGGTACTTCGTACACGGCGGCTCTCCGGGAGGCGGCGATGCCAGCCCTCAAACGCCTCAGCGATTCCACTGGCGAGAGCGCGCAGCTCTACATCCGGATGGGGAAGCGACGCGTATGCATCGCGTCGTCCCAGTCGGAGAACGAACTTCGAACGATCGTCGACGTGGGAGCGGATCTTCCGCTGACCGCCGGCTCGGCAGGGAAAGTGTTCCTCGGGTACGCGCCGGAGGCAGAGCGCGAACCGCTCCTCCGAAACATCCCCGCGTTGACGAGCTCGACGGTGACCGACCCCGGCCGGCTGGATCGCCAGATCTCTTCTGCGCGGCGCCGCGGATGGGCGCAAAGCGTCGAGGAGCGACAGGAGGGAGTTGCCTCCGTCAGCGCGCCAGTGGTCGAGGCGCCCGGACGTCTCGCGGCCGTCGTTTCCCTTTCGGGTCCCATGCTGCGGCTAGGGCGCCGGCCCGGCCAGCATCACGCGGCCGCGGTGATGCACGCGGCTCGAGAGATCGAACAGGCGCTGGGCTTCGCCTAGCGACTCGAGCGCCTCCGCGCGGTGCTCTTGCGGCCCGTGCTCTTCCGCGCCGCGGACCTGCGTCCGGTGGACTTCCTTCCGGTGGACTTCCTTCCGGTCGACTTCCGAGCCGTCGACTTCCGGCTCGTGCTCTTGCGTGTCGTCGCCTTCCGGCCGGTGCTCTTCCGAGCGCTCGACTTCCGCGAAGACGTGGACTTCCGAGCCGTGGACTTGCGTCCGGTGGACTTCCGGGCAGCGGTCTTCCGAGCGCTCGACTTCCGGGTGGTTGCCTTGCGGCCCGTGCTCTTCCGAGCGGTCGACTTCCGAGTCGTGGCCTTTCGACCCGTGCTCTTTCGCGCCGTCGACTTCCGAGAGGACGTGGACTTCCGAGCGGTCGACTTCCGAGTCGTGGCCTTTCGACCCGTGCTCTTTCGCGCCGTCGACTTCCGCGAGGACGTGGACTTCCGCGAGGTCGCCTTGCGACCCGACGACGATCTCGGCGCCGGTCGCTTCGCCGTCGACTTCTTCGACGTCGATCGCCGCGTTCCGGAGCGCTTCGCGGTCGACTTCTTGCCGCGCGATCCGGTTGCGGCTCCCGTCGCTGCTCCCGTCGCCGCGCCGGGAGCGGCTCCGACGAGGCCCGCTGCCGCTGCACCCGCTGCGGCCGGGTGCTCACGCGCCGTCTCGGCTGCCGAGTCCATCCGTTCCCGGGCGGTGTCCATCATGTCGTTCGCCCGTTCACCCATGGAGGCGTCCTTCTCATCCGGCACGGAGTCCTCCAGCGCCGCGAGGTCGCCGAGGCTTTCGATGTCCTCGTCGTCGCCGTCCTTCTCGAGCGTCTCCTCGTTCTCGTCGAGCACGTCGTCGTCGACCGATCCGGTGAGCTCGTCCTCCGGGTCTCGCATGATGGCCTCCTCCGAGTTCCGTTGAAGCCCGCGGCTTCGCTTCCCCTGTATCCGTGCACCCTATCCACGTCCACCGTCAAGTGGAAAGTTTTTGCGGAGGCGTGAACCGCGGAGTTGTCTCCAGTTCGGCGCCGGGCTAACCCGGAGCTAGCCGACGAGGAGGTCGGGTTCCTGCTTGGGGTCCTGCTCCGGATCGTCGGGAAGAACGACGACCTGCTTGGTGACCGTTCGGTCGAACTCGTCGGCCTCGGGAAGCACGGTCACGGACGAGGGCAGGAGGAACGCCGCTCCGTCGCCGTAGGTGTTCCAGATGTCGCCGATGCGGATCTGAACCTGGCCCGCGCCCTTCACCTGCCAGAGGTCGCCGTCCCCGATCAAGGCGGTCCGGTTGTCGATCGCGATCACGGCCTCGTCGGTGGGCACTTCGTGGGCGAGGAACTCCTGGAGCTCCGGTCGCGCCCGGCCGAGCTCGTCCCAATGCGGGACGACGACCGTGCCCTCGAGCAAGCGGAGGCCCGCGGGCCAGTCGTCCCATCGGGCGGGATGTTCGCCCACCTCGAACGCGGAGTCTCCGAGCGCGCCGATCGCACCACCGGAGGCGGTGAATGCCGCACCTCGGTCGAGAGCGGACAGGACGGCGTCCCAGAGTGGCGTTCCGGCGAGGATCCGGGCCGGCAGCTCTGCGTCCGGGGCGGAGAGGTGGATGAGGCACACGTCGTTGACGCGATCGCGGAGCTCGGAGGCGAAGGAATCCGGTCGCGAGCCGACGGGAACGACCTCCGCGGGCGTTCCGATCCGTTCGAAGTGCCGCAGGGCATCCGCTGCGCGGTGGTCCGCTTCGTCGCCGGGTGCTCCGAGCACCAGGACGGCAGCTCGGGCGTCTCCGGAGGAGGATCCGAGTGCCAGGCGGTCGACTTCCTCCGCCCATGCTTCGAAGGCACCGGATCCCAGCAGGGAGATCGTCTTCACCAGGGCTGCGCTCCTCACTTCGGACCAGGTATACCCCAGTGGGGGAAATTTTACTAGTGCCGCGGATTTCGATGGTTCTGCGCTTTTTGGACAGTTCTGGACCCTTGCGAGGACGTCGCACATGACGAGTCAAGCGCTGACGAACGGCGATCTCGCCGAGCTGCTCTTCCGGGCCGCTGAGAACGAAGAGGGCCATCGCGTTCGCGCTCTGCGTCGCGCATCCAGCGCCGCGATGTTCTGGCCGGACGAGGCGTCGGACCTGGCGGAACGCGGAGTCGCTCTCACCGAGCTTCGATCCGTCGGGCCGTGGGTCGAGCGCCTTCTCCTCGGATGGCTGGAATCGCCGCCCGACGATCTCCGGAGGCCGGAGCTGCGGAGCGGCTTCATGACGAGATCCGAAGTGCGCCGCAGGATCGCGGAGAACCCCGTTTGGGCGGACGGGCTCAGGTCCGACCTGCAGATGCACACGATCGACAGCGACGGAAACTCGACGATGCTGGAGATGCTGCTCGCCGCCCGCGCGATCGGCCACCGATACGTCGCGTTCACCGATCATTCGAAGGGCCTGCCGATCGCCAACGGGATGGACGAGGACCGGTTGCGGGCGCAGGCGGAGACGCTCCGCGACGCCAACGCGGCGGCGGCGGGGGATGGAGACACTCCGATCGTCGGCCTCCACGCCATCGAGATGAATCTCTCGCCCGAGGGAGAGGGCGACATGGACCCGGCCGCGCTCCGGGAGCTCGACCTCGTCCTCGGGGCGTTCCACTCGAAGCTCCGTCTGAAGGAGGACCAGACGGAGCGCTACCTCGCGGCCGTCGCGAACCCCCACGTCCAGATCCTGGCGCATCCGCGCGGACGCATGTTCGGGCGTCGTCTCGGCCTCTCCGCGGACTGGCCGCGGGTGTTCGCGGCCGCTTCGGATCGCGGGATGGCCCTGGAAGCCGACGCGCATCCGGAACGCCAGGACCTCGACGTCGAGCGACTGGAGATCGCGCGCGATGCCGGCGCGTGGATCTCGATCGACACGGACGCGCACGCGCCGAGGGAGCTCGAGTTCCAGGAGTTCGGTATCGCCGCAGCGATCCGCGCGGGGTTCCCTCGAGAACGCGTACTCAACTTCCTGTCCGCGGAGGAGCTCCGGGCCTGGGTGACCGAGAGCCGGGATCGCGCGAAGGGGTGAGCCGTGCGGTTCTCCGCTTCCGAGCCTGGGTATCGCAGATGCGAGACGAGCTCAACGAGCGGAAGGAGACGGACCGATGTCGATCCTCGTACGTCACGCGATGAGCGGAGACCCGCAAACCCTCTCACCGGATCTCACGGCTGCCGATGCGGCGGGCCTCATGACGAAGCTCGACGTGGGCGTCGTCCCCGTTGTCGAAGACGGGAACCTCTTGGGGTTGGTCACGGATCGAGATCTCGTGACGCGGGTGATCGCGCAGCGCACGCCGGCGGAGGAAGTTCGGCTCCGCGACGTCCTCACCAGCTCGCCGGTGACGGTGACGCCCGACATGAAACTCTCCGAGGCGCGGGACATCATGGCGGAGCATCAGATCCGCCGCCTTCCCGTCGTCAAGGCCGACGAGCTCGTCGGCATCCTTTCGCTCGGCGACGTCGCTCTCGCGGATCGGTCCGAGCGCGCCGTCGGCGACACGCTTCGCGCCACGTCGGAATCGGAGGCCACGGAAACGCTCGCCGGGGACCCTCCGCGGGGGACGCCGGAGCGCGTTGCACGCCACTGACCTCGACGTTTGCGTCACCGAACGGCCGGGAACATCTCTTCCACCTTCCACAAGGAGGAGAGACATGTACGAGGATAGGCACGTACACGAAGAGCCCGTCGAGCGGGAAACCCGTTCGGGCGGCCTCGTCGGTTACGCAGCGATCAAGTACACGGCGATCGTGGTGATCGTTCTCGCGATCCTGGGGTTCCTCGCGTTCTATCTGATCCCCTTGCTCACAGACCACCACTGACGTCTGGCCAGAGCGTCTCGCAGACATCGGGCCCGGAGCGAAGCTCCGGGCCCTTTTCCTTCCGCGAAAGCGCGCTTCAGTCGATCGCTTCGTCCTCGGAGCTCGCCGCGTCGCGCAGTCTCGAGAGCGTCTGCGACAGCAGCCGCGACACGTGCATCTGCGAGATCCCGAGCTCGTCGGCGATCTCCGTCTGCGTCATGTCGCCGAAGAAGCGCAGATACAGGACGCGTCGCTCCCGCGTCGGCAGCTGCTCCACGAGCGGCGCGATGCTCGCCCACTCCTCGAGGTGCTCGAGCGACTTGTCCTCCGCCCCGAGCGTCTGCGCCGGCGTCGCGCCGTCCTCCCCGAGGGGAGCGTCGAGCGACGAGGTGGAGTAGGCCTGGACCGCGTCCATCGCCTCCAGGACCTCGTCCTCTTGGAGCCCGGCGGAGACAGCGATCTCCTTCACCGTCGGTGTGCGACCGAGGCGCTGCCACAGCTCCTCCGTCACCTTGTTGATGCGAAGACCCGTTTCCTGCAGACGTCGAGGAACGCGAAGCGCCCAGCCCTTGTCTCGGAAGTGGCGTTTCAGCTCTCCGACGATCGTCGCCGTCGCGTAGGTGGAGAACTGCACCTCGCGTTCGGGCTCGAAGCGGTCGATCGCCTTCAACAGGCCGATGCTCGCCACCTGAGTGAGATCGGCGACCTGCTCCCCACGCCCGGCGAAGCGCCTCGCCAGGTATTCGGCGAGCGGGTAGTAGAGCCGCACCAGCTCCTCACGCGCAGCGGCGTCGGGCAGCCGTTCGAACAGCTCCGTCGAGCGCTCACGGTCGATCGAGCGATCGTCCCGCGCGGGCTCGGCCACGACAGCCTCAGGCCGCCGGCTTCGCACGCTTGAGCAAGCGAACGGCGGGACTCGCTCCGACGCGTTCGAACGTCACGCCATCGGTGAGCGCGTCGAGGATCTTCGCGGTCAGGCTCTCCTCGAATCGCTCGGGCGGCCACTCCTCGGCCTCTCCGTCCGTGTACGCCACGACTTCGATGCCCGTCGGCTCCGGAGTGATCCGCAGCAACAACGTCGTCGGAGTTCCGGGAACCGAGAGGATCCGCGCGCAGGCCTCGTCGACGGCGATGCGGAGGTCGTCGATCGCCTCGTAGGTGAAGTCGACCCTGGCGGCGACGCTCCCGACGGCGGCGCGCAGCAGTTGCATGAACTCCGGTCTCGCCGGAACGGAGACGACGACGTCGGTGGAGGGGGTGTCCATGGACGGGCCTATACTAGCGGCGCTCCGTTCCCGGTCAGTTTCGCAGGAGGCGCAGCCATCGAACTCGTTTTGGACACTCGTGAGCTTGCCGACTGGACCGTGGTCGACGTCAAGGGAGAGGTCGACCTCTACACCTCTCCGCGGCTCCGGGAGCGCATCGTGGAACTCGTGGAGGACGGCCACATCCGGATCGTGGTCAACCTCGAGGAGGTCGGGTTCCTCGACTCGAGCGGCCTGGGCGCTCTCGTCGGAGCGCTCAAGCGGGTGAACGAGCGAGGCGGTCGTCTCGTCCTCGTGTGTCCGGAGGGCTCGCCGCTGAAGGTCCTCACGATCACCGGGCTGGACAAGGTCTTCGCGATCCACGGCTCCGTGGACGCCGCGCTCCGGGACTGAGCGCGAAGCGGAACTCGCGATGGCCGATCGCTTCACGTTGGAGCTTCCGTCCGAACCCATCTCGATCGGCACCGCGCGCCTGTTCTCCGCCACCGTCGCGAGATTCTTCGGAACGCAGGAGGAGGCCGTCGAGGATCTCAAGCTCGCGGTCTCCGAGGCGTGCACGGTCGCGATCCGCGCCAACGAGGCGCAGGGGCGGCGCGTGCGTCTCGCGATCGAGGGTGGGCACCCGGCGCTCACG
>JBJMLP010000041.1:0-4015 GCA_045805245.1 Actinomycetota bacterium
AGGCCGCCCTTGACGACCTCGATCACCGGCCCCTTGATGGTGCCGCCGGACTGCATGATCTCCCCGATCCGGCCCCAGGCGCGCTCGTACTGCGCGCGCTTCTTGGAGAGGATCAGGCGGCCCTCCTTGTCCTCCTTCTGGAGCACGAGGGCCTCGACGTGGTCGCCGACCTTCACGACCTGGCCGGGGTCGACGTCGTGGCGGATCGAGAGCTCCTTCGACGGGATGACGCCCTCGGACTTGTAGCCGATGTCGAGGAGCACCTCGTCGCGATCGATCTTGACGACCGTGCCCTCGACGATGTCCCCGTCCTTGAAGTCGCGGAGACTGTCTTCGATGGCCTGGACGAGCTCCTCAGGCGTCAAGTCGTCCTGAACCGTTTGGGTGGTCGGTTCCTCGATCGAGATCTGCGATCAGCTCCTTCCCTGGCCGAAGAGGCTCCCGAACACGCTGGCTCTCCTTTGCGAACAGTGCTTGGAGAACGACATGGAGCGGGGCGCCTTTCGGCGTTCGGAATGGTAGTTCCGTGCCGGAACCCCCGTCAACGCCCGCTCCGTGCCTCGCTCCCGCGCCTGCTCCTCCGAAGGAGCAGGCCAGGGAGGACCGTCAGTGGCCGGCCGGCGCCGCCTCCGCCCAGTTGGAGCCCCAGCCCAGGTCGGCCCGAAGGGGCACCGAGAGCTGCTCACCCGCCTCCATCTCCGTCTTGACGAGCGCTGCGGCCTCTTCGACCTCGATGGCGGCGACCTCGAACACGAGCTCATCGTGCACGGTGAGGAGCATGTGGCAGTCGAGCTCCGAGGCGCGGAGGGCTCGGTCGACCCGGATCATCGCGAGCTTGAACACGTCGCTCGCGCTTCCCTGGATCGGCGCGTTCAGCGCGATCCTCCGCCCGAGATCGCGGACGCGCGGGTTCGCGGCCTGCAACTCCGGAACGTACCGGCGGCGGCCGAGGAGCGTCTCCGTGAACCCCTCCGCGGACGCGCGGGCCACCTGCCGGTCGAGGTATTCGCGGATGTCCGTGAAGCTCTCGAAGTACGCGTCGATGAACTCCTGGGCCTCGTCCGGCGCGATGTCGAGCCGCGACGCGAGGCCGAACGCGTTCATGCCGTACGCGAGGCCGTAGTTCACCATCTTCGCTCGGCGGCGCGACTCGGGATCGACGCGGTCCTCCGGAAGCCCGAACACGCGCGCGGCCGTGGCGGTGTGGATGTCGGTGCCGGAGGCGAAGGCCTCCGTCAGGCCCTGGTCGCCGGAGAGATGCGCGAGGATCCGCAGCTCGATCTGGGAGTAGTCGGCGACGAGGATCAGCTGCGCTTCCGATCCGGGAACGAACGCGCGACGGATCTGGCGCCCGAGCTCTCCTCGCACCGGAACGTTCTGCAGGTTCGGGTTCGTGGAGGACAAGCGCCCCGTCGCCGCGACCGTCTGCATGAACGTCGTGTGCACCCGTTGCGTCTCCGGAACGACGAGACGCGGCAGCGCCTCGAGGTACGTGGAGTTGAGCTTGTCGAGCTCCCGCCACGCGAGGAGCGCGTCGACGATCGGGTGAGCGTCGCGGAGCTTCTCCAACACCGACGCGTCGGTGGAGAGCTGTCCCTTCGGCGTCTTCTTGCCGGGAGACAGCCCGAGCTTGTCGTAAAGGATGGCGCGGAGCTGCGGCGGCGAGTTCAGATTGAACTCCTCTCCCGCCGCGTCGTAGATCTGTTGCTGGAGGGTCGCCATCCGGTCGCGGACGCTCTCCGCCATCTCTTCCAGGTACTCGACGTCGAGCGCCACGCCGCGCGCCTGCATCCGCGCGAGGACCGCGGCGAGGGGAAGCTCTACGCGATCGAGGAGGTCTCGGAGGCCCGCCCGCCCGACGCGTTCCTCCAACACCGGGGCGAGGAGCGCGATCGCGGCCGCGTCCGCCGCGGTGGACAGGTCGTCCCCCGCGAACAGGCCTTCCTGCTCGGGCTGTTCGCTCTCGGGATCGGTTCCCAGGACGTCGGACCCGAGGTACTGCCGGCAAAGCTCGTCGAGCGGATACTCCGACGCCGCGGGGTCGAGGAGATACGCCGCGAGGAGCGTGTCGAACGCCGCGCCCTCGAGCTCTCCACCGGCCGCGATGACCGCGGTCTCGAGCTGTTTGACGTCGTGGACCCATTTCGCCTTCTTGGGGTCGGCCAGGAACCCCGCGGCCTGGGCGGAGGCACCGAGCTCTGCGACGACCGCCTGACCTCCGCCCGGAGAGACGGCGAGCTCGGAGATGCGCGCGCCCTCGGTCTTGACCTCGACTCCGCGCGGCGAGGTTCCGGAAAGCGACTTCGAGAGCTCCTTGACCGCGACGCGCCGGAGATCGAGCTCCGCGACGTCGACGGCGGGCTTCAGGGAGCGCCCGACCTCCTCGAGCCTCTCGAAGAGGGTGCGGAACTCCAGGGAGGTGAAGAGCCTCCGCACCGCGTCGACGTCCCACTCCCCCATCACCGCGTCCTGCGGCGCGACGTCGAGATCGAGATCCGTCTCGAGCTTCGCGAGCTCCTTGTTCAGGGTCAACTGGTCGCCCGCCGCCGCGATCGACTCGCGAAGCTTCGGCTTCAGCTCGTCGGTGTGCTTCAGGAGCTCCTCGACGGAGCCGTAGTCCTGCACGAGCTTCGACGCGGTCTTCTCGCCGACTCCCGGCACGCCCGGGATGTTGTCGGACGGGTCGCCCTTCAGCGCGACGTACTCGAGGTACTTCTCGGGTGGTAGGCCGAAGCGCTCGGTGACTGCCTCCTGGTCGTAGCGGACGATGTCGGAGATGCCCTTGCGATTGAACAGCACCGTGATCCCGGGGCGCACGATCTGGAAGAAGTCACGGTCGGCCGTGACGATGACGACGTCGATCCCCTGCTCGACCGCGCGCAGGGCAAGCGTGGCGATCGCGTCGTCTGCCTCGTGGCCCTCCGTGCGGACGATCGGGATGCGGAGCGTCTCCAGCACCTCGACGATCAGCCCGAGCTGCTGGCGGAACTCGTCAGGGGCCTCCGCGCGACCGGCCTTGTACTCCGCGTATTTCTCCAGCCGGACCGTGGGCCGGCCCACGTCGAAGGCGACCGCGATGTAGTCGGGTCGCTCCTCGCCGAGGAGCTTGATCAGCATCGACGTGAAGCCGTAGACCGCGTTCGTGATCTGGCCGGTGGTCGTCGCGAGCGAGGTCGGGAGCGCGAAGAAGGCTCGGTAGGAGAGGCTGTGGCCGTCCAGTAGGAAGAGGCGCTTCCGCCCGTCTCGTTCCGGCTGTTGCTCCTGCTTCGCGCCTGGGTCCGCCACCGTTGCGATTGTAGTTGCGCCGCCGACGCGGGCTTCTTCTGCGCGGGAGCCGTGCCTCTAGAGACGCCCGTTGGGTAATCCGACCTTTTCGGTAGACTTTCAGGAAGCGGGGCCTCGAGCCCCGCGACGGCCGCAGGACAGAGGAGTCGGCGTTCCGGTGAGCACCGCACAGACGATCGCGCTCGGCCTGGTCGCCGGTCTCACCATCTTCCTGGGACTTCCGATGGCCCGCATCAAGAGCGCGAGCCTCGGGCTGAAGACCTTCCTGAACGGAGCCTCCGCCGGCATCCTCGTCTTCCTCCTCTTCGACATCCTCGAGCACTCCACCGGGGAGGTCGCCGCGAGGACGGAAGCGGCTCAGCTGGGAACCGGAAGCTACGGCGAGGTCGTATCGCTCGCCGTGATCAACGTCGTCGCCTTCGGCGTCGGACTCTTGTCGCTGCTCTACGTGCAGCGGTTGTGGCGCCGGCGGGAGGCCCGGCAGAGCATCGGCCCCGGCGCGATGGCGGTCGCGGAGGCGCGCGCACCCGAGCGGGACGCCCTCCGCCTCGGCATGTCGATCGCGATCGGCATCGGGCTGCACAACTTCTCCGAAGGCCTTGCGATCGGTCAGTCGGCTCACTCGGGCGAGGTGGCGCTCGCGTTGCTGTTGGTGATCGGCTTCGCCGCCCACAACGCGACCGAGGGCTTCGGCATCGTCGGTCCGCTCGCCGCGGAGGACGACCGGCCG
>JBJMLP010000042.1:0-4163 GCA_045805245.1 Actinomycetota bacterium
GAGTCGTGGAGCGGCGTGAAGTACTTCCGCCGGCGTCCGACGACCGTCCGCGGAGTTCAGGTGGACGTCACCCGCACCGGCTACACGGGCGACCTGGGTTACGAGCTCTGGGTCGACGCCGGCGGCGCGCTCGATCTCTGGGACGCGCTCGTCGCGGCGGGGGAAGCATTCGGCATCCGCCCGGCGGGGATCCAGGCGCTCGACGTCGCCCGGCTCGAAGCCGGCCTGATCTTGATCGAGGCCGACTACACGAGCGCGCGACACGCGATCATCCCGCAGCAGGAGTACTCCCCCTTCGAGCTCGGTCTCGGGCGGCTCGTCGACTTCTCCAAAGCGAGCTTCGCGGGCAAGCGGGCGCTCCAGGAGGAGCAGAAAGCGGGCGGCCCTCCGCGGCGCCTGGTCGGGCTGGAGATCGACTGGGGTGGCATCGAGGAGATGTTCGCCGCCCAGGACCTCCCGCCCGTCGTCTCACCGACGGTCTCGCGGGTTCCGGTTCCGGTGTACGCGAACGGCCAGCAGGTCGGACGCGTGACGAGCAGCGCGTGGGGGCCGACGCTCAAGAAGATGATCGCGCTCGGCTCCGTCGACGCGAAGCAGGCGCGGACCGGCAACCGCCTTTCGATGGAATGGACGGTGGAGGCGCGCCGCGGAAAGGTCGGTGCGAGCGTCGTCGACCTCCCGTTCTTCGACCCTCCCCGGAAGCACTCCTAGACCCGAGCCTCGCGAACCGCGTCGAAATCGGCCCCCGTCTGCGAGAATCGTTCCGACGTGCCCGACCGATCCTTCTCCACCTTCCGAGCGGTGATCCCGTTCGTCGTCGTCGTTCTCGCGGCGGCGCTCACGACGTACCGCTACGGCCTCGTCATGGGTCTCGTCGTGGCCGGCGTCGGATCCCTCCTCGTATGGGCCGGACTGGCTGTCGCAGCCCGGCAGGAACGGACCGAGGATCCGAGCCGGCGGCGATTCCTCGCGCTCTCCGGTCTCGTCGGGCTCCTCGTGGCGCTCGGCGGCGCGGAACTCGGCCGTTACGTCCGCCGCTTGACGCGGCCGGATCCCGAGCCGGTCCTGCAGAACATGGCGCGCGGCCTCGGCTCCGAGGCCATGGAGTACCTCCGCCGGGGCCACTACCCCGCCCACTCCGGAGAACTCCAGCTCGTCGTCGCGCCGTTCTCGAGCTCGAACTACGCGCCGGAGTCCAAGTCGCTCGTGAAGAACGACCCGCGGACGAGCCACGCCGCGGTCTGGCCTTACCTGGAGCGCGTCCCGATCGTCGTACACGCGCCGGGGGTCCTGAAGGGCACCGACACCAGCGAGGACCGCGTGTCGCTCGCGGACCTCGCCCCGACCGCCGCGAAGCTCATGGGCCTCGACTTCGCCGCACCTGACGGCGTTCCGCTCCCCGGCGTGCCGCAGCCGGCAAAGGCGCCGAAAGTCATCGTGACGTTCGTGATCGACGGCGGTGGATGGAACGTGCTCCGGCACTGGAGCCCCGAGACGCCCGGGAACGACCTCGCTTGGCCGCACCTGATGGACCTGATGAAGTCCGAAGGGACGCTCACCTACACGAACGCCGTGATGGGTTCCTTCCCGTCCGTGACGGCCTGCGCGCATGCGACGATCGGCACCGGCGCGTACCCGCGGCACCACGGGATCTCCGGCCACAACGTGCGGATCGGCCGGGACGTCGTGAAGGCGTACGGTCTCGAGGGCCACGCGGAACCGCAGAAGTACCTCAAGTCGCCGACGCTCGCGGAGGCGTGGAGCGAGCACACCTCCGACGGCGCGTGGATCGGCGAGATCGGCTATCAGATCTGGCACCTCGGGATGATCGGCCGCGGCGGAACTCGTCCGCTCGGCGACAAGCCCGTGGCGATCTATTGGAACGACGCCGACGCCGGTCGGTGGGCTTCGCAGAACCCCGACATGTTCCGGATGCCGAACGGGATGCCGGCGCGCGCGAGCCTCTCGTCGAAGATCAAGAGCTACTTCCCGCCGGAGGACGCGGCCACGATCGATCAGGGCGGCGTGAAGCTCTGCTGCTCCCCGCCGATCGTCGAGTACCAAGGCGACGTGATCGAGGCCGCGTTCGAGAACGAGCCGATCGGAAAGAGCGGGGAGACGTCGCTCCTCTACATCAACTTCAAGTCGCCCGACTACACCGGACACGTCGTCAACATGCTGGATCCCGACGAGGCCGCGGTCCTCTCCGCCGTCGATCGGGAGATCGAGCGCGTCCGGAAGATCCTCGCCGACAACTTCGACGAGGGCGAGTACGCGCTGATCGTCACCGCGGACCACGGCCAGTGCCCGCTCCCGGACAAGGTGGGCGGCGTGCGCCTCGACCCGATCCAGCTGGAGAACGACCTCAACCGCGAGTTCGGCACGTCGGTGTTCCATCTGCTCGACTACGTGGCGCCCTCGGAGCTGTTCGTGAACCCCCGCGCGCTCGCGGACGCGGACCTCCGGCTCGAGGACATCGCCGCGTTCCTCCACGACTACCGCTACCGCGACAACATCGGCGACTACGTTCCACGCAGCGCAGTGGAGTGGAACCACCTCGACGAGGAGATCCTGGCGGCCGTGATGCCCGCGACGTTCCTCGAAGAGCTCACCGACGCGAGCGTCGAAGGGTACGGCGCAGGGCGCTACAACCGGATCCCGGGCGTCGAACCCGGGCCGCCGCAGTCGCCGTCCTCAGCGTTCGGCGACCAGGTCACGTCCCCCTCCTAGCGCAGCCGAACGTCGGTGCGGTGTGCAGTCTTTTGTCGACGATTGACACCGATTCTGACGCCTCCTTAGGATTGGCCGTCGCTCAGGACCTCGCATGTGGCCGACGGCCGATCCGCCGGCCGGGCAGAGGGAGGGATCGTGACGTCCGAGCCGGTCCGTCCCACGACCACCGCCGAAACGATGACGCCCTGCGAGTTCGTCCGTCGCAAGCGCAGCCGCCGGGAGGTTCTCCGGTCCGGGGTGATGCTCGCGGGGGCGCTCGGCCTCGCCCCGGTGCTCGAGGCCTGCAGTAACTCGGACTCCCCGTCCGCGTCTGCGTCGACGGGCGCGTCGGCCGACGCGAACGCTCCGTTGAGCGGGACCGTCTCGGTCCTCGCCTACGAGGACGGGCTCGTTCCGAGCGTCCTCGGGCCCTTCGAGAAGGCCAACGAGGATCTCAAGATCAAGTCCGCGACGTTCGGACCGGACAACGAAGCGATCACGAAGATGCAGGCCGGCTTCCAGGTGGATCTCGTCAACTCCTGCACCGAGGACGCCCCGCGGATGTACAGCCTCGGCCTGATCCAGCCGATCGAGACGAGCCGGATCGCCGACTGGAACAGCCTGTTCCCGGCGATCAAGGGGCTTGCGGGCGTCACCATCGACGGGAAGGTGATCATGATCCCGGAGACCGGCGGGACTTCGGGCATCATCTCGAACCCGAAGGAGGTCCCTTCGCCCGTCTCGTCGTGGACGCAGTTGTTCGAGGACCCGGCGCTCGCCGGCCGCGTCGTGATTGAGGACGACGCCCTCAGCGGCATCGCATGCGCTGCCTTCGCGCTCGGCCACACCGACCCGTGGCACCTCACGACCGAGGATCTGACGGCGGTGAAGAACTACTACCTCCAACACGCGAACCAGATCCGGACGTTCTTCGGGGGGGACGCCGAGTTCCTCAACCTCTACCGGAGCGGCGAGATCATCGCGGGGTTCGGATACCACGACTACCGCTGGACGCTCTCCAAGGAGGGCATCGACGCGAACTTCGTGCATCCGGAGCAAGGATGGTTGATCTGGGAGTGCGGCTACTCCCTCGGCGCGGACGCGCCCGATCCGGAGAACGCCTACGGACTCCTGAACTGGTACACCTCTCCCCAGCCGCAGGCGTACTACGCGAAGAGCTACACGTACGTGATCTCCGACCAGAAGACCCTCCCGTTGCTGAACGACAAGATCGTCGACGCGATCGGGCTCCAGGACCCGACGAGCGCGTTCCAGGGAGGCGTCCCGCTGCAGATCCCCGAGAACTACCCCGACTGGATCAGCACGTATCACGACATCAAGGCGGGGATGAGCTAGCGCGCCCATGAAGCGGCGCGGCGACGGGGTAGCCCTCGAGACGCGATCCGACGCGCCCGCGCCCGAGAGTCTCGCGGTCGACGAGCCGGGGCAGC
>JBJMLP010000043.1:0-2566 GCA_045805245.1 Actinomycetota bacterium
GCCTCCGCGCCGCGACGCCGTCGGAAGCGAACCCCGCGAAGCGGCTCGCCGAGTCGATCGGCGAGCGGATGCCGATGATGTGGGGCGCCGAGGGTCTCGGCTCCGTCGCCGCGGCGCGCTGGCGGACCCAGTTCAACGAGAACGCGAAGGTCCCGTCGTTCTCCTCGGCCCTCCCCGAGCTCGATCACAACGAGGTGGTCGGATGGGCGCCGGGGAGCGGTGCCTCCTTCGCGCTGGTCGCGCTCCGCCACGACGGAGAGCACCCCGACGTGGCGTTGCGTTTCCCCGCCTCGATCGAGATCGCGGAGGCCGCCGGCGTCCGGGCCGAGGAGGTTCGCGCCGCCGGGCGATCACCGCTTGCGCAGCTGATGTCGCTCCTCGCGATGGGGGACTTCACGAGCGTCTACTCGGGGCTCCTCCGCGGCGTCGATCCCACGCCGATCGAGGCGATCGTTCGCCTGAAGGCCGCGCTCGCCGGCGACTGAGATGCCCTCCCGGCCCGCCGTTCCACCCGGGAACGCGTGGCGCTCGGCCGGCGAGGCCGCGCGGGAGCGCCTTTCCGAACGCCCCGTCGCCGCCGTCGTCCTCGGGTCGGGGCTCGACGCGGTCGCGGAGGGCGTCGACGTCGAGGTGGAGATCCCCTACGCGGAGCTTCCGGGATTCCCCTCGCCGACGGTGCCGGGGCACGCGGGTCGACTCGCCTTCGGCCGTCTCCGAGGCCTGCCGCTCCTGGTGTTCCGCGGGCGGATCCACCTCTACGAGGGCCACGGAGCCGCCGCATCGGCGCTCCCTTCGGTTCTTTCCTGGGCGCTGGGCGCGCGGGCCGTCGTCCTCACGGCCGCCGTTGGTTCCCTCGTGCCGGATCTCGCTCCCGGCTCCCTCGCCGTATGCGCCGACCATCTGAACCTCCTGCGGGAGGACGTGCTGCGCGGATGGACGCGCGAGGACGGCTCTCCGGCGTTCGTCGACCTGTCCGACGTCTACGATCCCGAGCTCGCCGACCTTGCGGCCGGCGTGCGAACGACGGAACCGGCCGCGCCGGCGATCACCACCCTTCGGCGGGCCGTGTACGCTGCGGTGCCCGGACCGTCGTTCGAGACGCGGGCCGAGGCGGAGTATCTCCGCCGGATCGGAGCGACGGTGGTCGGCATGTCGTTGGTGCCCGAGGCCGTGCCGGCCCGAGCCCTTGACCTGCGGGTTCTCGGTCTCCTCTCCGTCGCGAACGCGGTTGGAGTAGAAGTGAGCCACGAGGCCGTTCTCGAGGCGACCGGGGGAACGGTCGGCGCGGTCGTCGACATCCTCACCGAGGTGCTGTCGCGGCTCGCGGAGGCGGAGCCGGACCGGGAGACGTAAGGAGCGACATGGATTGCGACGTACGGGATCTGGGACTCGCCCCGAAGGGCCGCGAGCGCATCGCATGGGCCGGCGCGGAGATGCGCGTCCTCCAGCTCATCCGTGAGCGCTTCGAGAAGGAGCGGCCGCTCGACGGCATCCGCATCGGAGCATGCCTCCACGTGACGACCGAAACGGCGAACCTCGTCGAGACCCTGGTCGCGGGCGGCGCGGAGGTGTTCCTGTGCGCCTCCAACCCACTCTCCACCCAGGACGACGTGGCGGCCGCGCTCTGCGAGCAGGACGACATCGAGGTCTACGCGATCAAGGGCGAGGACAACGAGACCTACTACCGGCACATCGACTCCGTCCTCGACCGGCGCCCGCAGGTCACCATGGACGACGGCGCCGACGTCGTGGGGCGTCTGCACAAGGAGCGCGCCGACCAGATCCCGGACGTGATCGGCGGCACCGAGGAGACGACGACAGGAGTGATCAGGCTCCGCTCGATGGCGAAGGCGGGCGTGCTGCGCTATCCGATCGTCTCGGTGAACGACGCCGACACGAAGCACCTCTTCGACAACCGCTTCGGAACCGGGCAGTCGACGATGGACGCGATCATGCGCTCGACGAATTTCCTGATCGCCGGCCGGACGGTGGTCGTCTGCGGATACGGCATGTGCGGTCGTGGCGTCGCGTCGCGGGCGCGAGGGCTCGGCGCGCGCGTCGTGGTCGTCGAGACGGCCGCGCTGCCGGCGCTGGAGGCCGTGATGGAGGGCTACACGGTGATGCCGCTGCTTGAGGCAGCGCGCATCGGCGACATCTTCGTCACGGTCACCGGGGACACCTCGATCCTGCGCCGCGAGCACATGGAGGTCATGAAGGACGGCGCCGTGCTCGCGAACTCCGGCCACTTCGACGTGGAGATCGACAAGGCCGCGCTGGAGGACCTCTCCACGGAGCGGCGGCGCCTGCGTGACTTCGTCGACGAGTACACGATGCCCGACGCGCGGAAGCTCTACCTGCTCGCCGAGGGGCGCCTCGTCAATCTTTCCGCGGCCGAGGGTCATCCCGCTGCGGTGATGGACATGTCCTTCGCGAACCAGGCCCTCTCCGCCGAGTGGGTGGTCAAGAACGGCCGCGATCTCAAACCGGCCGTCTATCCGGTTCCGGAGGACATCGACTCCGAGGTCGCCCGGCTCAAGCTCCGGGCGATGGGGATCGAGATCGACGA
>JBJMLP010000044.1:0-5648 GCA_045805245.1 Actinomycetota bacterium
AAAACCGTCATCACCGTGTGAGGAGCGGGGCCGCCGCTCGGATCACGGATCCCAGTGCATAACGCTCCCGGCATCGATCTGGGCCGCTGCCCTCCAAACCTGAGACTTCTGACGACACTCGAGTTGGGGTCCGCTAGCTTCGCGCCGACAAGCGAAAAGAGAACGAACATGGGGAAGGTCCGCACCGGGCTTGCGGTCTCGCTCGACGGGTTTATCAGCGGACCGAACGACGGGCCTGATGCACCCATGGGCGTCGGCGGCGAGCGGCTCTTGGCCTGGTACGGCGCTGGCGACACCGAATACCGGCTGCCCGGAACCGACATGGTCTTCAAGGTCTCGGCCCAGACCGCCGACTTCTTGCGCGAGACGCGCGAGACGACCGGGGCGTTGGTGTTTGGCCGACGGACCTTCGACCTCACCCATGGGTGGGGTGGCAACCACCCCTTGGATGTCCCGGTCTTTGTTGTCAGCAGCTCGGTCCCCCAAGAGTGGGTCTACCAAGGATCGCCGTTTACCTTCGTCACCGACGGCCTCGAACGCGCCCTCGACCAAGCCCAAGCGGTTGCCGGCGACAAGGACGTCGGCGTGGGCGCCGCCAGCATTGTCCAGCAGTGCATCCGAGCGGGGCTCCTGGACGAGATCCACATCGACCTGGTGCCCGTCCTGCTCGGGGGCGGCGTCAGCTTGTTCGACCACCTCGGCACTGGGCCGATCGACCTGGAGCGCACGCGGGTGATCGAGGGTGCTGGGGTGACGCACCTTACCTTCCGCATCGTAAAGTGAAGTACGTCCGATCTCGTGGTCACCTTGCGGTTCAGGCTCCGTCGCGTCATCGCCGGGCCGGAGGGCGGCCTGAGGTCGCCCTCCCTCTCGACCTCTTGTAGCCTGCGCCACGACTCAGACGAAGGAGGCGATGGAGATGCCAAAGGTCTCAAGGGACAGCGCGCCACAACGCCAGGAGGCTGGCCCGGTGGTGGATCTGCGCGGCGAGCTCGACGGCTACACCGTGAGCTTCACCTCGCTCCTCGAAGACATCGACGCGACGCCCTTCATGAAGGGCCTTCCGGACGACCGCTGCCAGTGCCCGCATTGGGGCTACGTGATCAAGGGCAAAATGACCGCCCGGTTCGCCGACCGCGACGAGATCTTTGAGGCAGGAGACGCCTTCTACACGCCGCCCGGTCATATCCCCGTGGCGAACGAGCCCGGCACCGAGTTCATGTCGTTTAGCCCGAGCGATGAGCTGCGTGCGGCTGAGGCGGTCATGATGAAGAACGTGCAGGCGATGCAGGACGGCTCATCGCGATAGGCGAGGCGGCGCCGGTCACGGGGAGGAGTTCCTCCTCGTATCGGAGGACGTAGAACCCCTTGCCGGATTGCGCTCCCAAACTCGGATAGCCGCCATCCGGTGTGAGACGCCTCCGCTCGCTTCGCCTTCGCCTCAGGCGTCTGCGCCGGGTCGTCGACCGTCTCATCCCAGAGGATGACGGCGGCCGCTCCTTATCGGGATAGCGTTTCGCATCATGGAGGCTCGACCGACGACGTGGGAGCGGCTGAGGCGCGTCGATCCGCGGATCTGGGACGCCGCGGTCGCGGCGGTCGTCCTCCTCATCCTCGAGGCGACGCTGTGGCTCGAGCGAAACGCCACGACGGCGGGCAACGGCGCCGGACCGATTGCCGCCGTGCTCCTCGTGGTGGCAAGCCTCGCACTCTATTGGCGTCGCACGCGGCCGCTCGCTGTGATCCTCGTCGTCTCCGCAGCAGGAGCTGTCTTTGCGCTCCTGCAAGAGCGACCCACGCAGCCGGCGCTCGAGCTTCCGCTCGTCCTTGCCGTCTACGCGTGCGGCGCGTATCTCCCTCGCTCGCGCTGGCAGACGGTCGCCGTGATCTTCGCCTTCGGCGTAGCGGCCGTGCTCGAGTCCGACGGAAACACGGGCCCGGTGGAGATGGTGGTCAACGGGTTCCTCACGGCCGGCGTGCCGTTCGCGTTCGGCCGCATCGTGTGGAACCGCCGCCGGAGGATCGAGCGCGACCGCGACCTCGCCGCGCGGGAAGCCGTGGCCCTCGAGCGGGGCCGGATCGGACGGGAACTCCACGACGTCGTCGCCCACAGCATGAGCGTGATGGTCGTCCAGGCGGGCGCTGCTCGCTCCGTGCTCCAGAAGGATCCCGCGGAAGCCGAGCGCGCGCTCCGCTCGATCGAGGAGTCGGGCCGCACTGGCCTCGCGGAGATGCGGAGGCTCCTCGCCACCGAGGGCGACGACGCACCGTCGCTCGCTCCGCAGCCGGGACTCGATCGCATCGACGAGCTCCTCGAGCAGATGCGCGCGACGGGCCTCGCGGTCGAGCTGGTGGTGGAGGGTGAGGAGCGCCCCCTTCCGGTCGGCATGGACCTCTCCGCCTACCGGATCGTGCAGGAGGCTCTCACGAACGTCCTCAAGCACGCGGGCAACGGTGCCCACGCGCGGGTGCTCCTCCGGTACGCCGACGAGGCGCTCGACGTCGAGGTGGACGACGACGGACGCGGTCCGGTCTCCACCGACGGCGTCGGCCGCGGCCTGATCGGGATGCGGGAGCGCGTCGCCCTTTTCGGCGGCGACCTCACCTCTGGCGCGCGGCCCGGCGGAGGGTTCTTCGTCCGCGCGAACATCCCGCTCAAAGGCGAGCCGTCGTGACGATCCGCGTCCTGATCGCCGACGACCAGGCGCTGATGCGTGGAGGATTCCATCTGATCCTCGACGCCGAGGAGGACATCGAGGTCGTCGGAGAGGCGATCGACGGCCGGGACGCCGTCCGTCAGTACGAGATGCTGAAGCCCGACGTCGTCGTGATGGACGTCCGGATGCCGTCCATGAACGGGATCGAGGCGACGCGGCTGCTCACGGCCGGAGATCCGCCGGCGCGCGTGCTGATCCTCACGACGTTCGACCTCGACGAGTACGTCTATCAGGCGCTCCGGGCCGGCGCGAGCGGATTCCTCCTGAAGGACCGGCCGCCCGAGGAGCTCGTCGCCGCCGTGCGAGTGGTCGCGGCCGGCGAGGCGCTGCTCGCTCCCTCCGTGACGCGCCGCCTGATCGAGGAGTTCGCGAAGCGGCCCGATCCCGCTCCCGCGCCCGCCGCGCTGAACGACCTGACGGAGCGGGAGCGTGAGGTCCTCGTCTGCATGGGGCGCGGCATGTCGAACTCCGAGATCGCGAGCCATCTCTACGTCGCGGAGACCACGGTCAAGACGCACGTGGGACGCGTCCTCCAGAAGCTCGGGCTGCGCGACCGGGCCCAGGCCGTGGTCATCGCGTATGAATCCGGCCTCGTGCAGCCGGGTTCCGATCCCCGCTAGTCGTCTTCGGGCACGAGCACGGCTCGCCGCCTCCTCCTGGAGGAGGACATCCGAACGGCACTTCAGACCGACGGCAGCTCGGCCAACCCTCCTTAGCGTGAGGTCGTGGCACGCGAACACGAAGGAGGAGGCATGCAGACACACACGGAAAGGCTCCGAGACGCGACTCGGCCCGGCATCGGCTCGCCGGCGATCGCGGTGCGCGGCCTGACGAAGCGGTTCGGCGCGGTGACGGCGATCGAAGACCTCACGTTCGAGGTCCGGCCGGGCGTCGTCACCGGATTCCTCGGGCCGAACGGAGCGGGAAAGAGCACGACGCTCCGGACGATCCTCGGGCTCGTGCGCCCGACGGCCGGCACGGCGTCGGTGGCGGGGATGCCGTACGCCGACCTCGCGGAACCCGCCCGCACGGTCGGTGCGGTCCTCGAGACGCAGAGCTTCATCCCGGGACGGAGCGGCCGGAACCATCTGCGAGTGCTCTCCGCGGCGAGCGGGATCG
This sequence comes from Actinomycetota bacterium, assembly GCA_045805245.1. GTDB lineage: Bacteria > Actinomycetota > UBA4738 > UBA4738 > JBJMLN01 > JBJMLN01. Next base: position 3,837 of record JBJMLP010000044.1, read on the forward strand.
ATGACGAGCGCGTCGACGAGGTGCTCGAGCTCGTGGATCTCCGGAACGCCGGCAAGCGTAAGGCCGGTACGTATTCGCTCGGGATGCGACAGCGGCTCGCGTTGGCGGGGGCGCTCCTCGGCGACCCCTCGATCCTGATCCTGGACGAGCCCGCCAACGGACTCGACCCGCAGGGGATCCGTTGGCTGCGCGACTTCCTCCAGGACTTCGCGTCGCGCGGGAACGCCGTTCTCGTCTCGAGCCACCAGCTCGGGGAGATGCAGCGGATGGCCGAGGAGGCCGTCGTGATCCATCGCGGACGCCTCATCGCTCAGGCGTCGATCAGCGACCTCACGACGAACGGGACGAAGAGCCTCGAGGACGCGTTCCTCGATCTGACGGACGGAAAGGAGATCCCATGAGACAGCAACTGGTTTCGGAGTTCCGCAAGCTGTGGACGACGTGGACGGCGTGGGGCCTGCTGATCGCGTTGCTCGCCGTCACGGCGATGGGGGTCGTCGGAGTCCTTCTCGGCAAGGGCCCGGTCCCCGGCCTTCCCTTCCTGAACGTGCCGATGGGGATCGCGTGGGCGTTCGTGCTGATCCTGGGTCTCCGCTCGTTCACCGACGAGTTCCGCCACGGATCCATCGTGCCGACACTCCTCGCCGATCCCGATCGCCGCCGGGTGCTCTTCGCGAAGGTGAGCGTGACTGCCGGCGCGGCGGTGGTGTTCGCGCTCGCCGCGGCGGCCCTGTCGTTCGCGATCGGGCTGGCGTGGTTCGCGGTGAAGGGGTATCCGATCTCCATCGGCGTCGGATCCGTCGGGGTGTGGTTGGTCAAGCTGCTGCTGATCGACGTGCTGTGGTCGGCCATCGGCGTCGGGGTGGGTCTCGCGGTGCGGCACCAGGTCGCGGCGATCGCGGGAACGCTCGTGGCGGTGCTGGTCGGGGAGAACATCCTCGCCGGGTTCGTGCCGGCGATCGAGAAGGTCCTCCCAGGCGCGGCGTCGAGCTCGCTCGCGGGACTCGAGGGCGCACCGTTCGGTCCGGTCGCGGGCGCGGCGATCCTCGCCGCATGGACGATCGCCTTCCTCACGACGGGGTCCGTTCTGATGGAACGCCGCGACGTTGCGTAGCTCTCAGGGTTGGCCGAGCGCGGCCCAGGCAACTGCCGTCGGGGTGAACGGCGGCTCTCCCAAGAGCTGCCGACAGCGCTCGCGCAGCTCGGACAGCTGCGCTTCCTCGAGCGATCGCGCGTACGTGCCCGCGGGGCCGACTCCCAGGGTGAACGGGTCCCACCACTCCTCGAAGGTCGCGTGGTCGACCGTCGCGGAAATCTCGGCCTCCTCGATGCCGCCGAGACCCGCCGCCTCGAAGTACTCCGAGAGTTGGCCTGGTCGCGTTCCCGGCTCGCCGGACTCACCCTCCGCGCCGTGGAGCTCCCGAGCCACCTGCCAGAACACGGAGATCGGCGCCCGATCACCCTCGAAGTCCCAGGTGCACGCGGCGACGGCTCCTCCGGGACGGGTGACTCGCGTCATCTCCGCGATCCCGGCCACCGGATCCGGCATGAAGTGCACCACGAGCTGAGCGAGCGTCGCGTCGAAGGTCGCATCCCGGAACGGAAGGTCCTCCGCAGTCGCGAGGCGGACATCGACCTCAGGATGCCGCGCCCGTGCCGCGGTGACGAACGGCTCCGAGGGGTCGACCGCCGATACCGCCGGCGCCCCGAGCCGCACGACGAGCTCCGCGGTCAGGGCGCCCGGGCCGCAGCCCACGTCCAGCACGCGCTGGCCGCGCTCGACGCGGGCGAACTCGGCGAGCCGGGGAGCGA
>JBJMLP010000045.1:0-5966 GCA_045805245.1 Actinomycetota bacterium
CGACCGCGCACTTGGAGAGGTCGCGCGGCGTCATCAGCTGGGCGAACCGGAACCCGTCCGGGCCGGAGATCTCCAGACACCGCTCCACCGAGACGTCCCACACCGTGACGTCGTTGAGGAGCGCGTCGAACTCCGCCTCGAACGTGTCGTAGCGGATCGGGAAGTACATGTGGTTGTAGACCGTGTAGCCCAACGGGCTGTGCCGCTGCTCGGCCTCGTAGTACGGGGTCCTGCGGTTGCGCGCTCCCCGCTGAACGAGGCTCATGTCGAACTCGGCCATCGGAATGCCTCCTTCTGTCGGTCTCGCTCGGGTGCACGTCGCCGGACGTTGAGAAGCCGCCTGAGTGTAGCAATCCGCATTTCCGCGGCAGAGAGCCGCCTTGACCAGAGGTCATGACCAGTGAGGGCGGTCTGACCTGCTTCTTTCGGGTTCTTCTTGACCTCAGGTCAACGGATGGAGCTACGACAGCTCGTCGTGGACGGCCTTGCCGTCGACGAGCGTCATCACCACGTTCGCTTCCGCGATCTCCTCCGAGGGCGCCGCGAAGAGGTCCCGGTCGACGACGGCGAGGTCGGCGAACTTCCCGGGCTCCACGGAGCCGGTCTCCCGGTCGAGGTGATTCACGTACGCGCTCCCCATCGTGAACGCGCCGATCGCCGTGCCGAGGTCGATCCGCTCCTCCGGAAGGAACGCTTCGTGCGTTTCGCCCTCCATGTACGGATATGGGCGAGGCGCCTTGCGGTTCACGGCGACGTGCATCTCCCACAGCGGATCCGGGCTCGAGACCGACCAATCGCTTCCGAACGCGAGCACCGCCCCGGACCGCACGAGGCTGCCGAACGGATACTGCCAGGTGCTCCGCTCCGGCCCGAGGAACGGGATCGTTAGGTTGATCATCTGCCCCTCGAGCATCGCCCAGAGCGGCTGGCCGTTCGCGACAACCCCGAGGTCTCGGAAACGCGGAACGTCATCGGGATGGATCACCTGGATGTGCGCGATGTGGTGCCGAAGGTCGTTGGGACCGTTCTCGCGCCGGGCCGCCTCCAGCGCGTCGAGCGCCTCGCGCACGGCACGCTCTCCGATCGCGTGGAAATGGACCTGGAATCCCTCGCGATCGAGCTCGGTGACGTAGCCCTTCAGGAGTTCCGGGTCGACGAAGCTCAGGCCGCGGTTCTCCGTCGGCCTGCCGTCCTTGTCGAGGTACGGCTCGAGGACGCCGCCCGTGAAGTTCTCGAGGACTCCGTCCTGCATGATCTTCACCGACGTCGCGCGGAACCGCCCGTCCGGCGCCTTCCGACGGAGCTCGATCATGTCCTTGATCTGCTCGGCGCCCCGGTCGCGCTCCCACCAGAGCGCTCCCACGACGCGCGCCGTGAGCTCTCCCCTCTCCGCCAGCGCCACGTACGCGGAGAAGCTGTTGCTCGTCAGCTCGCCGTCGCCGACGATCGCGTCCTGCCAGGAGGTGATACCGAGCGAGTGGAGGTACGCCTGCGCGACGCGGATGCCCTCCTCGTAGTCCTCCTGGGTGTCCTTCGGCGCGTGCCGGTCGACGAGCTCCATCGCGCCCTCGTGGAGCGCTCCCGTCGGGTCTCCCGCCGCGTTCCGTTCGATGCGCCCGTCGACCGGGTCCGGCGTGTCGCGGTCGATGCCCGCGATCTCGAGCGCCTTCGAGTTCACCCAGGAGCCGTGACCGTCGCGGTTCGCGAGCGTCATCGGCCGGTCGGGAACGACGGAGTCGGCGTCCTCCCTGGTGGGCGTACCTCCCGGGAACGCGTCCATCGACCAGCCGCTGCCGAGGATCCATTCCACGTCGGGATGCGACTCCGCGTACTCGCGGATGATGCCGAGATACTCGTCCCTTCCGTAGGCGTCGTGGAGGTCGCATCGCGTCCGGACGATGCCGCCGCTCGGCGGATGGATGTGCGAGTCCTGGAAGCCAGGAAGCACCATGCGTCCACCGAGGTCGCGCACCTCGGTGGCGGCGCCGGTAAGCGGCTCCATGTCAGCGTCGGTGCCGACGGCCACGATGCGGCCGTCGCGGATCGCGACCGCCTGCGCCCATCGTCGCGCGGCATCCACCGTGTAGACGCGCGCGTTGGTCAGGACGAGGTCGGCGGGGTCGCTCACCGGGGGCTCCTTCCGTGTTGGGCCGTGTGCGGACGCGGCGCAGAGCATAATCCGAAGTCGGAGATGACCGGGAGGGCGTCATGACGTACTCGATCGTCGCGCGAGACCCCGAGACCGGAGCGTTCGGGGTCGCGGTTCAGAGCCACTGGCCGTTCGTCGGCTCCGGCGTCCCCTGGGCCGAAGCGGGCGTCGGCGCCGTCGCCAGCCAGGCGATGGCGGAGGCCTCGTACGGCCCGCTCGGGCTGCAGCTCCTCCGCGTCGGGAAGTCGCCGGACGAGGTTCTGCGGGCGCTGTCGACCGTGGACGAGAAGGCAGCGGAGCGCCAGGTCGGCATCGTCGACGCGCAGGGACGGGCCGCGGTCCTCACCGGCCCTCGGTGCATCCGCGAAGCCGGCCATGTCGTGGGCGACGGTTTCACGGTGCAGGCGAACATGATGGAGCGAAGCAGCGTCTGGGACGCGATGGCCGCCGCGTACCTCGCGTCGACCGAAGAGTTTCCCTTCCGGCTCATGGACGCCCTCGACGCCGGCGAGCGCGAGGGAGGCGACATCCGTGGACTGCAGTCGGCGGCGATCCTGCTCGTCGGGCCCGAGACGCGGCAGTGGGAGGAAACCACGATCCGTGTCGAGGACTCGGAGGAGCCGCTTTCCGAGCTGCGTCGTCTCCTTCGGCTCGAGCGCGCATACGCCTTGATGGGCCAGGCCGAGGACCTCGGAGAGGCAGGCGACGACGCCGGCGCCGCGGAGGCGTACGCGAAGGCGCTCGAGCTCGCGCCGGGCAACCAGGAGATCCGGTTCTGGCTCGCGGTCGGACTCGCGCAGTCCGGGCGCCGCGAGGACGCCCGCGAGCTGATGGCCTCCCTCGCCCAGGAGCGACCGCAGTGGGCGGAGCTTCTCCGGAGGCTTCCCGCCGCGGGGCTGCTGCCGGATGATCCCGAGCTGCTCCGGGCCGTGGACCCCGAGGCCTAGCCGGGCTCACGCGAGCGCGACGAGGTCCATGAGCTCCTCCTCCCAGGGCTCGTTGCGAGCCTCGGGCATCAGCAGGACTCGGTCCGGCTCCAGCGCGCGGACGAATCCGACGTCGTGGCTCACGAGGATCATCGTTCCCGGCCAACTCGAGAGCGCGACGGCGATCGCGTCTCGCGAGGGTGGGTCAAGGTTGTTCGTCGGCTCGTCGAGGAGGAGCAGGTTTCGCTTTCCCGCGACGAGCTGCGCGATCGCGAGCTTCGTCTTCTCTCCCCCGGAGAGCGTTCCGGCATCCTGCAGGCCGAGCTCTCCGGGGAGGCCGAACATCCCGAGGAGCGAGCGAAGATCCTGATCGTTCGCGCGCGACTCCGCGCGGACGTGGTCGAGCACCGACGCGCCAGGGCGGATCCCCTCGTGCTCCTGCGCGTAGTAGCCGAGACTCACGCCGGTTCCGAGACGGAAGGTGCCCGTGTCGGGCGCCGACTCCTCCGCGAGGATGCGGAGCAGGCTCGTTTTTCCCGCGCCGTTCAAGCCCATGACGAGCAGACGCTCGCCGCGCCCAAGGTCGATGTCGACGTCCTCGAACACCGTCGGCCCGCCGTAGCTCTTGGAGAGTCCACGCGCGGTGAGGACCACCTTGCCGGCGTGCGGCGGCTCCGGGAATCGGAAACGCACCGTCCGGTCTCGGGTCGGCGCCGCGATCGCGACGTCGCGGAGACGTTCCACCCGGGTGTCGAGGGTCTTGGCCTTGCGCGCGCGCTTCGCCGTCTGGCCGCGCATCGAGTCCGCCAACGTGGAGAGCCGTTTGATCTCCGCCTCCTGTCGGCCCGCGACGGCCTCGCGCCTCCGCTCGTCCGCGCGGCGCGCCTCCCGGTACTGCGTATACGTGCCTCGGTACAGCACGACGTCGTCCCGGTCGAGATGCATGACCCGCGTGATCGAACGGTCGAGCAGACCGAGGTCGTGCGAGACCACCATGAGCGCGCCTCGATAGTTCCCGAGGAACTTCATCAGCCACGTCTTCGCGTCGCTGTCGAGGTGGTTCGTCGGCTCGTCGAGCAGCAGCACGTCGCTTCCTCCGAACAGGATGCGCGCGAGCTCCAAACGCCGTCGCTCTCCGCCGGAGAGCGAACGCACCGGGAGCAAGAGCCGATCCTGTCCGAGCCCGAGGCCGAAGGCGATCGCGCGCACCTCGGACTCGGCGGAGTAACCGCCGAGCGCCCGGTACTCCTCCTCGAGGCGGGAGAAGCGGGCGATCTTCGAATCGGAAGGATCCTCCTCGATCTCGAGGCGGCGCTTCTCCAGGCGGATCGACATCTCGTCCAACCCGCGGGCCGACAGGACGTGGGACAGCGCGATCGCCGACGCCTCGTCGCGGTGCAGCCGCGGGTCCTGTCGCAGGTAGCCCAGCTCGCCGCGTCTCCGGACGGTTCCCGCGAGCGGTGGCGCCTCCCCGGCGAGGACTCCCAGGAGCGTCGTCTTGCCGGCGCCGTTCCGCCCGACGACGCCCACCTTCTCGCCCGCGCGCAGCGTGAACGAGAGGTGCTCGATGATCGTCCGTCCGCCGACCTCGACGGAGAGATCCTCGACGACGAGGGCGCTCATCGGAGGGTTCTCCGGAGGGGGGCGGAACGCTTCGGTGTCAGGTCGAACGTGGGCATGCGATGAACTCCATCCTCGGGGCCGGTCGGGTGGCCGCTGCGCTGCAGTGAGGCTCCCGGGCGGGAGCGCTCACGGGCGCCGAAGGTGGGGTCGTCACATGTTCGGAAAGTGTACTCCGGGACCGGCGGCGGTCGGAACCTCCGAGGCCGCGCCCGCCGATCTTCAGCCCTGAGCGGCGGAGAAGCTCGCGGCGACGTGCTGGAGCTTCGGGGGGAGCTTCGAGGACCCTCCGAGCGATCCGGTCGCGATCGCATCGAGCAGACCACCCGTCGAGCCGGGATCGTGCTCGGCCGCCCTCCAGGACGCTTTCGCGCCCGCTGCGGAGACGTGAAGCGAGGTCGTGGCCTCGCCGTCCGCGGGCTGATACGGGGCGTGCGGCGTGGTGAAGGCGGGCTCTCCCGGATCCTTTCCGGGGAGCACGAGGAGCGCGGAGGTGACGTAGCGCTCGCCGGACGGATCGGTCGGCCGGTTCACCTTGACTCCCTTGGCGATCATCGTGGTGGAGCCACCTCCGTCGAGGTTCAGGGCGGTCACCGCCCCCTCGCGCTTCATCTCGTTCGCGAACTGCACCAGCGTGTAGCCGGTGGACCAACCGGGCTGGCGGCCGTCGACCGTCACGATCAGGAGCTTGCCATCGGCGGTGATGCCGACGCCCGTCCGCGGCTGCCGCTCGCAGAGGTAGCCGCAACCCGTTGGCGCGACCATGCGGCCGGCCTCGAGCAGCATCGGGCGCCCACCCACCGAGTCCATGACGTCGGGCCATCCGAACGACCAGGAGACCGAAACCGTGGAACCGACGACGAGGTTCCGGATTCTGGGCGCGGCGGCTCCTCCGTTCCGGCTGGAGACGACCACGCCGCCGTTCAGCGGCATCGACGCCGAGCTGCAGGCCACCTGATTCACCGTGTAGCTCCGAACGACCGATGTCTTCGTCTTCGCCGACCATGACGGAACGGACACCGGCATCAGCCGGGCGGAGCAAGCGTCGGTCGGCGGCTTCTCCACGGTGCCGCCGACGGTGGAGAACCCGGAGATCTGACCCCACGTCGGCGCGCCCGAGTTCCAGTGATCGACGGAGAAGCTCGTGGTCGGCGTCGTCAGCGTGAGGCTTTCCGTCGGCGGACCGAAGTAGGAATGCTGCTCGTTCTGCGAGATCGCGAAGTTGTCGCCGGCGTCGACGCCCGTCGCATCGAGCGTGCCGTCGTTCGCGA
>JBJMLP010000046.1:0-13719 GCA_045805245.1 Actinomycetota bacterium
AACACGACGGCGAGCCCGCAGCGCTCGCGGCGTGCACGGGCGACAGCGTGCCGGACGCGTTCTTCGAACAGGGCACGGTTGGCCAGGTTGGTGACCGGGTCGTGGAACGCCTGATGGGCAAGCTGCTCCTCGAAGGCCTTGCGCTCGCTGATGTCTCGGGTGTTGAGGACGATGCCCCGGACGTTCTCGTCGGCGAGCAGGTTGGTCGGGAGCGTCTCCACGTAGACCCACGAGCCGTTCTTGTGGAGGACGCGGCACTCGGTGAGGCCGAAGTGCGAGTCGGCATCCTTCGCGACGGTCTGGAGGAACGTCAGGATCCGCGTCTTGTCGTCGGGGTGGAGCAGGTCCGCGAAGCGCGTGCCCTCGAGCTCGTCCGGCGCGTAGCCGAACACGTTCTCGATCGACGGCGTCAGGTATCCGATCCGCGTGTCGGGCTCGATCACCATGACGACGTCGGAGGAGTTCTGCACCAGCGAGCTGAACCGCGCCTCGCTCTGGCGGCGCAGGAGGTCCTCGGTCAGCTCGGCGCTCTCGAGCGCGAGGGCGACCTGCGAAACAAGGGCGTCGAGCCCGTCGCGGACCGGTCGCGGAACCTGGCCCTCTCCGGCGACCACGAGGACGCCCTTGAGCTCGTCCCGCATGAACAACGGAGCGACGAAGACGGGGCCGCCGTCGGACGGATAACCGAAGTTCTTGCGGATCGTCGTTTCGTGCGGGCCGATCTCCACGGAGCGGCGCCGGAACAGCCGGCTCGACACCGCATCGGGAAGGCCGGACATCTTGAGCGGCGCGTAACGCGGCTCACCGTCCTCGTCGGACGCCGCGACGTTGAGTGTCGCGGGGAAGCCCGAGACGAGACACAGCCGCAACCCGAACATCTCACCCGTCAGAGCGGACGCCGCGTTCAGGGCGGCCGTGTAGATGCTCTCTCGGTTCGTCGCGGTGACGAGCGCGGCGCCGGCCTCGCGGAGCGCCTTCTCCCGCGTGGCGGACTGTTCCTGCTTGTGGACGAGGCCCGCCATCCGGAAGACGACGAGGAGGAACAGCGCGATCGAGGCGCCGACCACGATCGGCACGTCGATCGGATCGTGGAGGAACTTCTGGATGGCGAGGACCGTCGGCGCCATCAACGAAGCGCCGGCCAGGAGAGCCAGGCGAGGCCGGGTCAGCCTGACCTCCTGGTCCGGAGCTGGCTCGGAAAGCCTCGACATCGACGGGTGCAGCGCGGCGGCGCCCCAGAGCACGTAGAACATCGCCCACCCGCCCTCGAGCAGGCCACTCTGGTTGTAGTTGCCGATCAACACGAGGCCGTAGACCGCGTCGGTCACCAGCAGCGTGACCGCCGCGAAGAACAAGAGGTAGAACGACTTCTCCCGGCTTCCTGCGCCCACCGCCATCCGCACGATCACGGCGAGAAGCAGTAGGTCCATGAACGGATAGCCGATCGACACCATCTTCTCGACGAGCGTCGACCCGGCGTCGTGCCAGTACGGCGCCATCAGGAACACCCACGACAGGACGCCCGCGCCGATCGCGATGATCAGCGAGTCGATCAGGCTGGAGCGGTCGCCGCCCGGGTTCCGCCGCGAGATCACGAGCAGGATGCCGGCGACGAGGCACGGATACACCGCGAGGTACATCACGTCGCCGACGGACGGGAACGGGAGCGTCGCGTGGAAGAACCGCTCGTAGTTGTAGGTGATGATGTCGCCGGCGGTGAAGAAGGTCATGCCGGCCGCGAAGAGGAACCACGGCAGGCGCTGCTCCGGCTTGTTCAGGCGGACCCCGACGAGGATGGCGCAGACGGAGGACGCACTGATCAGGTTGAAGACCGGGCCCACTCGAACGAAGGAAGGTCCGAACAGGTACAGCAGGGTCAGACCGACCCCGCCCCCGAGGTAGAGCAGCCAGGCTCTGCGCTTCATGGGAGTTCTATCGGTCCGCGGAGGGGGTCACCTTAGGATCCGGCGCGGGGAGCTATCCCGCGTTCTCGGGAAGCCCCGCTCCCCTTCAGGGGGTAGGAGCGGCCGCGCCGACGACCCCGAGCCCGTGCCCGTCGGGGCCGGCGCCCAGGATCTCCGCGGCCGCGTGGACCTGATCGTCCCCGGGATCGCCTTCGGAGAAGATCTCTCCGCTCCGCTCGACGTCGCGCATACCCGGCAGGAACAGGAAGGCGAACGTGACCCCTCCACCGATCAGGCCGGCGCCGATCAGGGTCGCCTGGGCTCCGATCAATGCGGCGACCGGAGCGGTGAGCGCGAAGGAGACCGGCAGGAGCCCGATCGAGATGAACCAGTCGAAGCTGGACACGCGGCCGAGGAGGCGCGACGGGACCAGCCGCTGCTTCGTCGTCGCCCACACGATCGTGCCGGCCGTCTCCAGCGCGTTGAAGGCGAAGCATGCCGCCATGACCTGCCACGTGAAGTGGGCGAGCCCGTAGCCGGCGATGGCGAGCGTCGAGAGGGTCCAGACGACGTAGATGAACGTGATGTGTTTCCGCGGCGTACCACGCTGTCCCATCACGATCGCCGCGAGGATCGCGCCGATGCCGCCGCACGCGAACACGAACCCGAGGTCGCTCGCGCTTCCGCCGAGCTGGTTCTTGATCACGAAGGGAAGCAGGACCTCCGTCGGTCCCATGAACATCAGGTAGGCGAACGTCGCGGCCAGGAACGTTCCCCACAGCCAGACGTGCGCCCGAACGAAGCTGAAACCCTGCTTGACCTGCGTGAACGCGGTTCCGTCCAACTCCTCTCGAGCGGGCAGATCGCTCGCGGGGCGCATCAAGAGGATGCACACGATCGAGATCGCGAAGGTGAGCGCATCGAAGAGGAACGCGCCGCCCACGCTCCAGAGCGCGATCAGGAACCCGCCGAGCGCGGGCCCGGCGAGCCGCCACGCTGCCGGGCGCACGAACTGGTCGAGGGAGTTCGCCTCGGCGAGCTGGCCCGCCGGAACGACATCCGGAACGATCGCGTCGAACGCGGGCCCGAAGAACGCCGTGCCCGCGCCGTAGAAGGCCGTCAGCACCATGACGTGCCAGAGCTCGAGCGATCCCGAAACGGAGAGGTAGCCGAGGACCGCGATCGCTGCTCCACGGATCAGATCGGCACCGACCATCACCTTCCGCCGGTCGAGCCGGTCGCTGACGACGCCACCGAGCAACAGAAGGACGACGTGCGGCACCGACATCGCGATGCCGACGACCGAGAGCGCCGTCGGCGCGTTCGAGAGCTGGTAGACCTGCCAGGCGATCGCGACGAGGAACACACCGTCTCCGAGGAGCGAGACGGTCATCCCGGTCCACAGCAGACGGAAGTCCCGCAGGCGGAGCGGCGTCAGCAGCCGCAGTCGGCTCGGCGGTCGCTCCGGCGATCCGTCGGTCTCGGTCTCCGGATCGGGAACCAGAGCGAGCTGCGGTGCGGTCGCCGTCGTGGGCGGCTTGGGCGGAAGCTCTCCATCGCCGGTGGGCGGCTGCGCCGGGAGATCGGTCTTTCTCTCCGGCGGAAGGACCTCGAGCCCTGGAACGTCCGGCGATTCAGGCGGAACAGGCCCTCCGTCCTCCGCCGCTCCTCCGACCGGAGGAGCCTCTTCGCGCGGCGCCGCCGGCACCGCGTCGAGACCGGTCCCCGGCGGCCGCACCGGGCCGGGAACGTAGTCGGGGGACGCTGTCGGCTCCATCCCGGGAGGGCGGGAAGGACCCGGAACGACATCGGCGGTCGCATCCGGTGGCGGAGCGACTTCCGTCTGCGGCGCTTCGGGAGCTGCCGACCCCTTCTTGCGGAGCTTGAACTTCGGCTTGGAGAGCTTCAGCTTCGGTTTGGGGAGCGAACCCGACTTCCGTGCCGGCTTCGCATGCGGTCCGTAGGCCCACGACGGCGCCGGCGGCCACTCGCCGTTCCCGTTCGTCGACACCTGCCCGCCTTCGGTTCGGAGCCTTACGGCTGGGAGGGAGCGCCCGGAGCTGCTGCCACGGGATCCTGGTGATGGGTCTGGAGCTTGAACCGCTCCGCGAGCTCGCCGAGGACCTCGCACAGCAGGTCGATCTCCTCGTCGGTGTTCGCGGCGGTGACCTGGATGCGGAAGCCGACTTCGTCCTTCGGCACGAGCGGATAGGCAGCCATCGTGACGTAGATGCCGCGAGAGAAGAGGTGGGCCCCGACCTCGTCGATGTCCTCGTGGTTCGCGAGCGGGATCTCGATGATCGGGTAGCCGGACTCGTTCGGGGTGGAGATGTCGAGCTCTCGCAGCCGGTCGAGCACCGTGTGCGTCTTGCGGTGAAGGTCGAGCCGGATCCGGTCGCCTCGCTCCGCGTTGACTTTCAAGCCCGCCAGAACGGTCGCGAGCGACGCCACGGGCGACGGTCCCGAGTACAGGTACGGCGGCGCCGCGATCTTCAACACGTTCTTGAGCTTCGTGGGGCAGGCGATGAACGCGAGCAGTGAGGAGTACGCCTTCGAGAGTCCTCCGACGAGCAACACGTTCTCGTAGCCCGTGTCGAGGTGGCGCAGGATGGCGTTGCCCCGCTTGCCGTAGTCGCAGAGCTCGTCGGCTCCCCGCTCACCGATCACGCCGAATCCGTGCGCGTCGTCGACGTAGAGGAGCGCGTCGTGCTCGCGTGCGACCTTCGCGAACTCCGCGACGTCGGGGGCGTTCCCGGTCATCGAGTTGACGCCGTCCATCGCGATCAGCGCGGGCTTCGGATGCGGTTGCTTCATCAGCTCGGCGAGGTGCTCGAAATCGTTGTGGCGGAAGCGCTGCACGGTGGCGCCGTGGCCTGCGGCGATGGAACAGCCGTCGTAGATCGTCTTGTGCGCGCGACCGTCGAGGAAGATCGTTCCGCTGCCGGCGAGCACCGGGATCACCGAGGTGTGGATGTGGGTGATCGTGGCGAGCGCCAGGACGTCCTCGGCACCGAGGAGCTCGACGAGCTGCGCCTCGATCTGCTCGTAGAGGATGGGGCTCCCGAGGAGACGCGACCAGCTGGGATGCGTTCCCCAATGCGCGAGGTACTCGGGAACCGCGTCGATGATCTCTTGATCCAGGTCGAAGCCGAGGTAGTTGCAGGAGGCGAAGTCGGCGAGCCACTGGTCGCCGATCCGGATCCAGCGGCCGTCGATCTCGTCGATCACCGCATCGAGCATCGGATGCGTGTCCTTCAACCGAGCGAGGTCCGCGCAGGTGGCGAGCCACTTGTCGAGCCACTTGTCGCTCTGGCGCCGGAGCGGGTTCCCGGGCTTCGACCCGTTCTCGCGCGGCGAACCGTTCGTGCTCAGAGGGGTCTCGCCCTGGCGTTGTGATCGACGTGCGAGTCCCATCGCAATCCCCGGCGTGATCGGCATCTGGTTCCGTATCGGAACCACTCAGGGGGACCTTTACCGCGAGCGCAACGGATTCCGGGCGAGGGTGCCGGTGCCGGAGGGTGACCCCCTCCGGCTAGGACGGCGGGGTGTGCCGGAGACGCTGCCCTAGGGCGATGTGCGGATGACGCAACCCCTTGGCGTCCGGTCTCTAGGGGTCCGGAAGGCGGCTGAGCGCGGCCTCCATCTCCACACGCGCGCGGGCAACCTCTGTCCGGGTGGAGAGCTCGGGATACATCATCAGCACCTCTTCCAGATCGTCGAGCGCGACCTGGACCGTGGCCCGGCGCACCTCCGGCTCGAGGCTTTCGAGCCCCGCGAGAGCGGTCTCCGCCTCCGCGAGAGCCTCCTCGTCGCGTCCGAGCATGAACAGCGTGAGCGCGAGATCGAAGCGGGTAGCCCCGCGGCCGGGTGCGACCTCGAGCGCTTGCCGATAGATGCGCTCGGCTGCGTCCTCCTCTCCCAGGCGGTGATGACACCACGCGACGATCTCCAGAACGTCGGGGTTCTCCGAGCCGGCGCGGACCTCGATGGCCTTGCGGTAGAGGCGCCGGGCTTCCTCCCGGTTGCCGTCGACCTCGAGCTGGTGCCCCACGCCCTCGAGGGCCCAGGGGTCGCTGGGGTCGAGTGCGACGGCTTTCTCGTACGCGGCCTGAGCGTCCGCGTTGTACTCGGGGCCGAGGTTCTCCAACGCCCAGGCGCGAGCCACGAACGCTCTGGCGGAGTTTGGGTCCGCCTCGATGGCTCGCTCCAAGACCTCGAGCGCCTCTCGATACGCCCCCGCGTCATTGAGGGCCTCCGCTTGCTCCATCAACTGCGACGCACCGTTGCTCGGAGCTTCTCCATTCCGGCGCAACGATTCCGGCGGGTTCTCTGGCGGGCTCACGGCGCGGAGACGCTAGCACAGCTGCCGCCACCGATCGCTTATTTGACTCTCCCCTTGGGGGAGCCCGTACGCTCGCGAGCGATGACGGAGAACGGACCCGCGGCACCGCTCTCGATCGGCCGGCTCGCACGCGAGAGCGGCCTGTCCGTCAAGGCGATCCGCCACTACGAGCGCACGGGTCTCCTCGCGCCGCACGAGGTCGACCCCGCGACGGGCTACCGCCGTTACACCGCGTCGCAGGTCGAGACGGCCCGCACGATCCGGCGCCTCCGAGACCTGGACGTTCCGCTCGCGCGGATCCGCACGATCCTCGCCGACGGCGACGCTGAGACGTCGCGACGAGAGCTCGCGGAGCATCTCGCGCGGACGGAGGCAGAGAGCTGGCGCCTGCAACGGATCGTGCACCGCCTCCGGCGGACGATCGATGACGGGGACGAGGAGCAAGGAAGGGAGCAGGAGATGGCGGACCGCGTCGAAGCGACGACGAAGATGGAGCCCGGCGAGGAGCGTTCTCTCGCGACCGGACTGTTCAACGAGACCTGGACGCTGTTGGAGAAGACGGACCGCGACCGGAGCGAGGACGACCGCATGATCCATATCGCTCACGCGTCTCGGTTCCACTGGGGAAACGTGGGCGAGCCCGAGAACCTCGCGATCGGCGAGTGGCAGATCTCCCGCGTCTACGCGGTGCTCGGGCGCGCGGAACCGTCGCTGTACCACGCGAACCGCTCGCTCGAGATCTGTCTGGAGCACGGCATCGGCGACTTCCCCCTCGCGTACGCGTACGAAGCGCTCGCGCGCGGACATCTGGTCGCGGGCGACCGGGCCGAGGCGACGCGGTTCACGGAGCTCGCGAACGAGGCCGGCGACGGGATCGCCGAGGAGGAGGACCGGGAGCTCCTCAGGCAGGACCTCGAAGCGATCGCTCCGTAGCACGCCTCCGGGCCGGTCACGTCGCGCGCGTCGCGCCGACCGGTTACCGTGACCGCGTGACGGTCGCACACGGATCGCGCAGCTTCCCCGCTCCCCCGGCGATCGACCTGCGGCTGACGCTCTCCCCTCTCCGCCACGGCCACGGAGATCCGACGACCCGCCTCGGCCGGCAGGCGGTGATCCGCGCCGCTCGAACGCCCGACGGACCGGCGACACTGCACCTCCGGCTGGAGGGCTCGACGGTCTCGGCGGAGGCGTGGGGACCCGGCCATGCGTGGGCGCTGGAGACGGCTCCCGAGCTCCTCGGGGCCGAGGACGACCCGTCGGCCCTCGAGCCCGTCGATCCACTCATCGCGCGGCTCCGCCGTCGTCTCGCGGGCCTGCGCATGCCGCGGTCGAGCGGCGTCTGGGAGGCGGTCCTTCCGGCGATCCTCGAACAGAAAGTGACCGGTCGAGAAGCGCGGAGTTCCTTCCGTCGCATCGTTCGCGCGTTCGGCGAAGCCGCTCCAGGACCGTTCGGAGACACCGGGCCCGGAACCCGGAGCGCCGCGCCCTTCGGCGTGAAGCTCCTCCCCTCTCCGGAGCGTATCGCGGCGACGCCTGGGTACGCGTTCCATCGTTTCGGCGTCGAGGGGCGGCGGGCGAGCGTGATCCGCGCCGTCGCCGGGATGGCAACGCGACTGAACGCCTCCGCTCGAGCAGAGCCGGAAGGCACGCGCAGACGGATGCGATCCATCCCCGGGATCGGACCGTGGACCGACGCGGAGGTCGCTCGTGTCGCGTTCGGCGACGCCGACGCCGTGTCGGTCGGCGACTTCCATCTCCCCTCGGCCGTGTCGTGGGCGCTCGCCGGAGAGCCTCGCGCGGACGACGCCCGCATGCTGGAGCTTCTGGAGCCCTACCGCGGACAGCGCGGCCGCGTTTCGCTGATGATCGAGATCGGCGGGCCACCGACGCCGCGCTACGGGCCGCGGATGCCGGTGCGATCGATCGAGGCGTTGTGACGCGGGTTTCCGCCGAGCCGTCGCGACGGCGCGCCGACCGGATCCTGCTCGACACCTCGAGCATGATGTACCGCGCGTTCTTCTCGATGCCGACGTCGGTGCGCGATCCCAGCGGCCGCGCGACGAACGCCCTCTACGGATACCTCGACATGACCGCGCGCCTGATCGGTTCGCGGCAACCGCGCGAGGTCGTCCACGTCTACGACGCGAACTGGCGTCCCGACGAGCGCGTCGCGCTCTACGCCGGGTACAAAGCCAACCGGCCGCCGGATCCGGAGGAGCTCCCGTCGCAGTTCGAGCGTCTCCGCGAGCTCCTCGACGCGATGGGGATGTCACAGGCCGAGGCGGACGACTGGGAGGCGGAGGACGCGATCGGATCGCTCCTGCCCGAGACCGACGAAGAGCTGACGGAGATCGTCACCGGCGATCGCGACCTGATCCAGCTCGTTCGCGATCCGGCCGTGGTGGTGCTGTTCACGCTCCGTGGCGTGTCGCAGCTCCTCGAGCTCGACGAGGCCGCGGTGTTCGAGAAGTACGGCGTTCCGGCCGACCGATACGCCGAGTTCGCGATCCTGCGCGGCGATGCATCCGACGGCCTGCCGGGCGTCCGAGGTGTCGGAGAGAAGACGGCGCGCGCCCTCATCACCGCGTATCCCTCACTCGAGGAGCTCGTCGCGGACGCGCTCGCCGGGTCGCCCGGCCGCAAGCCGTTGAAGGGGTCACCGCATCTGCGCGCGAAGATCGCGGAGAGTGCCGGGTACATCGCGACGATGCAGGAGGTCGTTCCGATCCGGCGCGACCTCGACGTCCATGTGTGGTCCGGATCGCCCGACAACGGAGACGCCGACTCGCTCGCGGCGGCGTTCGCGGTAGGTGGTCCGGTCTCCCGCGTGCGCGCCGCGCTCGCGCAGGCCGCTGCCGGCTGAACGCCCGGGGCCTAGATCGCCTGCTCCGCTTTCGCGGCGAAGACGAAATCGCTCTCGTGCAGGCCGTCGATCTTGTGCGTGTAGACGATCAGCTTCACCCGGCCCCATCCGAGCTCGATGTCGGGGTGGTGACCGTGTTGCTCGGCGATCTCTCCGACGCGGTTCACGTACGCGAGCGCGTCGCGGAAGTTCCGGAAGCGGAACTCCTTCTCCAGGTGGTGCTCGTCGACGACTTTCCAGTCGGAATCCAGATCCCGCTGGAAGGATGCGAGCTCCTCACCTCCGAGCGGCGGAATGCCTCCCTTGCACGGGACGCACTCCATGGCGGCGAGGTCCCGGCCCGCCGCCTGCGCCGTCATTCCGCGCGGCCCGTCGAGGCGCGCTTGGTCTTCTTGCTCTGGCGCTTCTCCTTGAGGCTCTTCTGCGCCACCTTCTTGGAGGCCTTGGTGGCTCCCTTGTCCTTGTTGCCCACGGTCTCCTCCTTCCGCCGTCGGGAACGGCTCCACGATACCCCGAGCCGGGGCACTTCTCCGGTTCGGAACGGCACGACTCGCCACGGTATGCTCCTCCTCGCGGGGGACGCCCCGCACGACATCCGTCGTAAGGGAGCGTTCCGATGGTGCAGACCTCGACGAAGCCGCAGGTGTACCCCACGATGCCCGGGCGGGACTATCACGCCGAGGAGATCTTCGATCTCGAACGGGAGCGGATCTTCCACAACGGATGGGTCTGCGTCGGACGGGAAGAGCTCCTCGCGAATCCGGGCGACTTCATCACCCGCGAGATCATGGGCGAGAGCGTTCTCATCGTCCGCAACAAGGACGGAGAGCTCCGCGGCTTTTACAACGTCTGCCGACATCGGGGGACGCGCCTGTGCGACGACGACGGGCAGATGAAGAGCGTCATCAAGTGCCCGTACCACGCGTGGACGTTCTCCTTCGACGGCGAGCTCCTCGGAACGCCGAACGTCCATCCCGACGAGGGCTTCGAGAAGTCGCGGTACCCCCTGTGGAACGTCGCCCTCGACGTCTGGGAGGGGTTCCTCTTCGTTCACCTCGGAGAGAACCCGCCGTCGCTCTCGGAGTGGCTCCGCAACGACCCGGACGACCCGCTCCAGTTCGAGCGCTACGGAGTGAAGGATCTCCGCATCGGCAAGCGCATCACCTACGACGTGCAGGCGAACTGGAAGATCGTGATGGAGAACTACAACGAGTGCCTGCACTGCCCGAGCGTGCATCCAGAGCTCGTCAGCATCGTTCCGATCTACCGCAAAGGCGAGGTCATCGAGAAGGAGGGCTGGTTCGGCAACACGTTGATCGAGGGAGGCACCTCCTTCACGTTTGACGGACACTCGAAGCTGCCGCCGCTCCCCGGGATCGACGACATCGATCGGCACGCGTACTACGGATTCGCGCTCTTTCCGACGCTGCTGATCAACTACCACTCCGATTGCGTGATGACGTATCAGCTGTGGCCGGTCTCTCCCGACCGCACGATCGTCGTGAGCGAGTTCCTCTTCATGCCTGAGACGATCGAGAGCGAGGACTTCGACCCGAGCGAGGTCGTGGACTTCTGGGACCTCGTCAGCCGTCAGGACTGGGTGATCTGCGAGCGGGCGCACGTCGGCACGCGATCGAAGGCGTACACGTCAGGCGTCTTCCCGAAGCAGGACGGTTTGCTCCACGAGTTCACGGAGCGATACCTGAAGGTCCGCGGACCGGCGCCCACGAAGCACTGAACCGGCAACCCGGGCTGGCCGCGCTCATTCGGTTCCGCTGAGTCAGAGCCCGCGGTCACGCCTCCGGACGCTCCGCCGGCTGCGCCCCCGGGGTCCGCTCGAGGATGCCGTCCGCGCCCTCTGCACGAGCGATCGCCGGCGCCGGATCCTCCGTCATCTCCGGGATCTCGCGGAGCTTCCTGACCGGTGAGAAGAGCGGCGGCAGGAACGCGAAAAGGCCCCCGATCCCCGCGACCCAGAGCGTCGGCCGCAGCCCGATCACGCCGCCGAGGAGACCGCCGATGAACGAACCGATCGGGATCGTTCCCCAGATCACGAAGCGGATCGTGGCGTTCATCCGCCCCTGCATCCGCTCCGGCGTGATCGCCTGGCGGAGGCTGACCTGATTGATGTTGTACACGACTGCGCCGAACCCCTGGACGAGCATCGTCACGATGATCACGACCCACGCGGTGGACGGCTGCGCGAGCGGAAGCAGCAGCCCCGAGACGCTGAAGACGGCCGCCGAGAGCACGATCGTCCGACCGACGCCGAGCCGCTTCGCGACGCGGTCCGATACGACGGCGCCGGTGAGGAATCCGATGTTGCCGATCGCGAAGATCACGCCGATCGCTCCCGGAGTGAGATCCAGCACCCGGACCGCGAACAGGATCAGGATCGCGAGCGCCATCGGGCCGAAGAAGTTCGAAATTGCCGTGCAGAACGCGATCGGACGCAGCAACGGATGCCGGAACACGTAGCGGAGTCCCTCTCCGATCTGCTTCTTCATGGAGGGGTGTGGCTGACCGTCGGGGCCGAGCTTCGGCGGTGGCGGTTCCGGGGAGCGGATCCGGAAGACGAACGCCGCCGATCCCAGGTAGCTGATCGCGTCGACGAGGATCGCCATCGGCGCCTTGACGAGCTGGATCAGCGCACCGGCGAGGCCCGGGCCGGCAAGCTGGGCTCCGGAGCGGCTGATCTCCAGCTTCGCGTTCCCGTCCACGAGCTGATCCCGATCGACGAGCGACGGGAGGTAGGACTGGTAGGCGACGTCGAAGAACACCGTGCAGATCCCGGAGACGAACGCGACGACGTAGAGCTGCACGATGTGAAGAGCCCCGAGGGAGTACGCGAGCGGGATCGTTCCCAGCGCGACCGCCCGGCCGAGGTCTCCCGCGATCAGGATCGGTCGGCGCCGCATGCGGTCCACCCAGACGCCCGCGGGAAGCCCGACCAACAGGAACGGAAGGAACTCGGCGGTCCCGAGGAGACCCACCTCGAACGGCGTCGCGTGCAGGACGAGGACCGCCGTCAGCGGCAGCGCGAGGAGCGTGACCTGCGTCCCAAGCTGGCTGACGGTCTCCGCTCCCCAGAGCTTCATGAAGCCTCGGTGGTGAACGAGACTCCGAGGGTTGCGGTGCTGCTTTTCGTTTGGGGCCGAAGTCGTGTCGCTCATCGCTCCCTCCCGATGAAGTCCTCGAGCAGCGCCGATGCCTCGGGGATGACGTCGCGTCGCAGGGTGTAGCGGCTGAACTCCTCCGTCGTGACGCGGACGAGCCCGGCCGCGCGCAGGATGACGAGATGGTGGTGAGCTGAGGACTTCGCGAGGCCGACTCCGTCGGCGAGCTCCTGCAACGTCGCGCTCGAGCGCGCAAGGATCCCCAGCATGCGCAGTCGCTTCTCGTCCCCGAGCGCCTTGTACAGACGCAGGAGACCCGGAGGCGGCGCGGTCGCGTCGATGCCGAGGGTCTCGTCGGCAACCGGGTAGCCGAGGATGAACTCCGAGTCGTGCGAGCAGAGGACGTTCCACGGCCGCATCGCGACGTGGGGCACGAGGACGACGGAGCGGATCCACGAGTGCGGCGTGTACTCCAGGCCGTTGGAGGCCGCGTCGATCAGCTTCTCCGGGCCCATCGTCGTCGACATCGCGCGCTTCGCTTCCGCGTCGGCCAGGAGGATCTCCCGGAGGCGCGCCTCATCCTGCGAGTACACGTCCTCGCGCCAACGCTCCAGCACCTCGCAGACATCCGCACGGAGCTGCTCCGGCGTCCGCGCGAGGGTCGCGAGGACGTTCGTGTCCTGTCCCCAACCGTGGACGGCCGCCCAGCGTTCGACCTCCGCCCGCGCCGCGTCGTCGCCTCCGGCGGCTCGGACGAAGATCTCGCGCGGAGGGGCGTCCCGATTCGGCGCGTGGAAGCCGATCATCGAGAGCCACAGGTCGACCGGATCATCCGCTCGGAGTCGTTCGAGGAAGGCGTCGAGCGGCTCGGCCTGGGGGCCACGGATCGCGAAACCCGCGAGGGACCCCCACTCCTGGGAGAGGTGGGGGCCGAGCCGCTCGAGCGCGCCGCGGAGTGCCGGAGTCATCCGGCGCTCGACCTCGTCGAACCAGTCCGGGCCGGAGTCGAACGTGTCCACGCCCTCCCTGCTCTGGAACGTCAGCAGGCTGACGAGCAGGTCGAACGACGGGAAGGCGCCGACCTCGACCGAGGGTCGGGTCGGGCTTTTCGTGAGATCCATGACTCGTGCCATCGAGGCTCCGTTCGAGCTTGGTCACATGCGTTCGACGATTATCGAATGCCGAAGGTCGTCCGTCAAGGGGGGACTGCCGAAGCGCAACGAAGATGGTCACTTCGGGCGATGTCGTGCCTGAGGCGCGGTGCCGAGAGATGTGAGGTGAGAACACTCGTGGTCGACGACGATCCAGATGTCCGCCTCGTGTGCCGCGTCGCCCTGACGAGCTTCGGCCACGAGGTGCTGACGGCACGAGATGGAGAGGAGGGTTTGGCGACCGCTCTGCGAGAGCGGCCGGACATGATCGTGCTCGACGTCATGATGCCGAGGAAGGACGGCCTGTCGCTCCTCCGGGACCTCCGGGCGGAGGAGTCGGCCG